>NZ_JBYVEB010000001.1:0-110443 GCF_058117085.1 Chryseobacterium sp. CG10_8
TTTTAAAACTATAAAAAACATGGCAACAGTTAACGTCTATTTAACTTTTAATGGAAATTGCGAAGAAACATTTAATTTTTACAAATCCGTATTCGGAGGAGAGTTTCCTTATATTGGAAGATTTGGGGATATGCCACCAATGGAAGAAGGAAAGGGAGTTGCACCAGAAGATGCTAACAAAATTATGCACGTTTCTTTACCAATTTCTAATGAGACGATGTTGATGGGAAGTGATACAGGTGGAGAATGGGCGTCGCATTTTCAAGCGGGTAATAATTTTTCGCTTTCCCTTAATGTAGATTCTCGCGAAGAAGCAGATTGTCTTGCTAGTGCACTTTCTGAAGGAGGTGTAGTAACAATGCCTTTAGCTGATACTTTTTGGGGAGCTTATTTTGGAATGTGGACAGACAAATTCGGGATCAATTGGATGGTCAATTATGATGATCCTGCAAAGCAGAACTTTTAGTTCTTAAGAACTATTTTTTTGAATGAGTGGAATACCGGAATTTTTTTTCCGGTATTTTTATTTGGTTGAAGAGATGGGTTAATATAGTTAAATCTTAATAATTTGTCATGATATATTTTTGTCATTCTGAACACAGACTGAAGGTCTGCGAACGAAGTTCCGAAGTGGAGTCGAAGAATCTATATAGATGCTTCCTTTGTCAGCATGACATTTTAAATAGATTTGACTATACTTTCCTAGCTTCGTATCCACTTCCAGATTTCCTTCATCGAAGCCTTGTTGCCATACATCAAGATTCCTACTCTATAGATTTTCGCAGCTACTTTTACCATTAATAAGGTCGAAATAATCAGCAAAAACATTGATAAAAGAATTTGCCAAAGTGGAACTCCAAAAGGGATTCTTGCCACCATTGCAACTGGGGAAGTAAAAGGAATAATCGATAACCAGAATCCCATAGGTCCGTCAGGATTATTGATGATACTGAAACTTCCGTACATCCCAATCATTAGCGGAATTACTGCAAAAAGAGTGAATTGCTGAGTCTCCGTCTCGTTATCAACAGAGGAACCAATAGCAGCGTACATAGAGCTGTAAAACACATATCCCAAAAGGAAGAAGAAAATAAAAACGAATATAATCAATGGAAAATTCATATTCAACAGAATATGAGATGCTTCCGTCATCATTTGTGGAAAGTCCATTTTATCCGTCATTTCTTGACCTTGAGGAACAGTTTTTTGCATAGCTCCAAATCCAGTATTGAAGAATATTGCTCCAATAACCGACATGGTAATCCAGACTGCAAACTGAGTCAAGGCAACTAAAGTAACACCAAGTATTTTTCCCATCATCAGGTCAAAAGGCTTGACAGAGGAAATGATAATTTCGACAACACGATTGTTTTTTTCTTCCAAAACACTTCTCATCACGCGAACTCCATAGATGATGATAAACATGAAAACCGTGTACATAAGTAACATTCCCAAAGCATACTTAACTCCAAAATCCATGTCCGTGTCAACGGAAGCATCTTGACCAATATTTTGACTTTGGAGATTGAAGTTTTTATTTAAATCTTTGATTTGCTTTTCGTTGATGTTTAAAGTTTTTATTTTTTCACTTTTCAGAATGTCCGAAAGGTCAGAAACAATACGCTGTTTGGTTTCGAATCCGAGGTTGGAGTTAGCATATAATTTCGAATTTTTCTCCAAGCTTTTGAAATCATTATTCTTGAATTCAGCGATAACCAATACTCCATCAGATGATTCTGAATTCTCAAGATTGTCAATAAGGACTTTTTGTGCCGCATCAGGCGCAAAGATATATTTTACTTTCTCGTCAGATTTTAATTTACCTTCAAAAAGACCACTGTGATCGACAATATTGATCGTATGTTGAGTTTCATTAGCCTTCATCATAAAAACGACAAAAGCCCCCAAGCCAATCATTAATATTGGTGCCAAAATCGTAAGGATGATAAACGATTTTTTCTTTACTTGAGTAAGATATTCACGTTTGGTAATGAGTGCAATATTATTCATGAGTGGTGTTTTTTTCGCTTACTGCATTAATGAAAACTTCATTCATACTCGGTATTTTTTCTTCAAAAGATCGGATACTCCCTAGTTGAGATAGTTCCGAAATAAGTTGGTTGCTGGAATGGGTGTTTTGAATCTGAAAGCTCACAATTCCGTCTTGCTCAGAATAGTTAGAGATAGGAAATTGCTCCTCGAAAACACTTAGTTTTTCATGGCTAAAATCCGTAAGACAAACATTGTAGATGTTCTGTTTGAAGTCTTCTCTTACTTGTCGAACTTTTCCGTCCAATATCTTCACTGAGTTGTTGATAAGTGCTACATAATCACACATTTCTTCAACGCTTTCCATTCGGTGAGTGGATAAGATGATGGTGGTGCCATCTTCTTTTAGTTTAAGTATTTGATCCTTGATGAGATTAGCATTCACTGGGTCAAATCCAGAAAAAGGTTCATCCAAAATCAACAATTGAGGGCGATGAAGAACCGTTACCACAAACTGTATTTTCTGAGCCATTCCTTTTGAAAGTTCAGAAAGTTTTTTCTTCCACCATTGATCAATTTGAAGTCGATCGAACCAAAGTTTGGCTTCCGTTAGCGCTTCGTTTTTGGACATTCCTTTCAATTCTCCAAAGTACAACAATTGATCTCCCACGGTCATATTTTTGTACAATCCACGCTCTTCTGGCATATAACCAATATTTCGGATATGTTTGGGTTGAAGAATTTCATTATTGATGAATATCTTCCCAGAATCCGCTTGAGTGATTTGATTAATAATTCGGATAAATGATGTTTTTCCGGCTCCATTGGGGCCAAGAAGACCATAGATACTTCCCGTTGGAACATCAATATTAAAATCACTAAGTGCGATTTTTTTTCCGAGGTTATAAGATTTGGTAACGTGTTCTGCTTTAAGCATAATTTTATGGGGTGGCTGTTTTGAAAGTTGCAAATTTATGAAATTCAACCTTAAGAAAAAGGAGTGCTAATCTTCTTTGGTTAATTGATCTAGTTTCTTGAGTAAATTTGGAAACCTATAATCTCCAAACATGTCTTTTACCAACTGAGCTACTTTGTTAGAGTCCAGCCCAATAGATGATACATACAAAGGATTTTTGCTATCTCCACGCAATACTTCAATCACCGTATTTTCGTTCTTCGCAAAGAATGTTTTGGCAACTCCAATCACTGGAATTTTTTCAAGTAGCGTCTCATATAGTTTTCCGCCAAGACCATATTCCATTTGGTTGTTGATATAGACATTGCCATCTACAAGAATAGCTTCCAAATTGGTAAGGTTAACTTGCTCAATGATTTTAAGTAGGCAAGGTAATTCTCTTTTATAAAATTCACCAGAGATGTAGTCATCCACGTCAGTGAGGTACTCGGTGATAATTGTGGAAGGAGTTTCGTCTTTCCAATTAAATAATATTCCTACTGCTTTCGCATGATTTTCCTTATAATGGACGTCAATTGCTAAAATCATTCTATGGTTCTAAAATAAAAAATGCAAACTCAGAGTCTGAATTTGCACCTAAAAGAAAGTCTTTTAAAATTTATTGTTTAATGATTTGGATCACTTTCTGAGATTGGTTACTCAAGGTGTACTTCATCAAATATTTTCCTGGACGCAATTTTTCAATGTTGATTTCTGAAGAACCAGCGTTAATGCTATAAGTTGCAACTTGAGTTCCGAGAATATTATAAAAAGCTACAGATTTAATCTTCAAAGAAGAATCTTTGGATTTTAACACCAATACATTTTTGGTAGGATTAGGAAAAGCCTGAACTTCTACATTGTCCTTGTCCTGCACTGGAGCTGCGTCACGCATACTCTGTGCTTGGAAAGAACCCGCAGTCCCCAAACCAAAAATGACAAATAATATAGTTAATAAAAATTTTTTCATATTTCTGACGTTTTAGTACACTTAACCAAAACTATATGCGAATATAGAAGTTTTTGTGATGCTACGCAATAGTTTTTTAAAATAAGTATAAGTAACTTTGCAACTGCAAACAGAATACCAAAAATTAGAAATGATAATTTTTTCAAGAAACAGAAGACTTAGAACCAACGAATCCATCCGTAGTTTGGTGAGAGAAACCACTTTAACCACTCAAGATTTCGTACTTCCGCTTTTTGTCATGGAAGGTGAAAATTTGGCAGAACCAATACCATCGATGCCCGGAATTTTCCGTAGAAGTATCGATTTGACAGTCAAAGAATGTAAAGAGATTTTTGATTTAGGAATCAAAGCGGTTAATCTGTACATGAAAGTTCCTGATCATTTGAAGGATAATTATGGTAATGAAGCTTGGAATAAAGATGGGTTGATGCAAAGAACAATTAGAGCTATCAAAGATGCAGTCCCAGAACTTATTGTGATGCCAGATGTCGCGCTAGATCCTTATTCGATCTATGGTCATGACGGAATTATTACAGATGGAAAGATTGATAATGACGCAACCAACGAATCTTTAGCAAGAATGTCTGTTTCCCTAGCTGAAGCTGGTGCAGATGTAATGGCTCCAAGTGATATGATGGATGGAAGAGTAGCCGCGATTAGAGAAGCATTGGAAGAAAATGGTTTTCCAAACGTCGGAATCCTAAGTTACGCGGCTAAATACGCAAGTTCGTTTTATGGGCCTTTTAGAAGCGCTCTGGATTCGGCTCCTAAGGATTTTCAAGAAATTCCGAAAGATAAAAAAACATATCAAATGGATTTTCATAATTCTCACGAAGCCTTAAATGAAGTGTACAAAGACATCGAAGAAGGAGCAGATATCATCATGATAAAACCAGGTCTTCCTTATTTGGATATTGTTGCAAAAGTAAGACAAGCTATTGATTTGCCAATCGCAGTGTACAATGTAAGTGGAGAATATGCTATGTTAAAAGCTGCAGCACAAAACGGCTGGTTAGACAATGACAAGGCAATTATTGAAAGTTTGACGTGTATCAAACGAGCAGGAGCGGATATGATTTTTACTTACGCAGCAAAAGAAGCAGCAATTTTGCTTCAGCAATAATAAAAGTATTGAGTTTTTCGTTAAAAAGTAAAAAATGCTTTGATATGCAAACTCATACACAAAAGCTGCTAGAGAAAAGAAACCGATACAATCCCTTTATTTTTTTGTTGTCGGCTTTAAGTTTTACCACTTTTTTGTTTTTCATCGATGAAGGATATTACAACTTCAATTGGATGAAAAATTGGGGAAGTTGGGTTGTTTTTGTGATTTATTCCCTTATATTTTTTGTGGTACAGGTGATTATCGCAATGATGTTGAATAAATTTTTGAAGTGGGGCGCCCTTTTTAATTCGATAACGGTTATTTGTGGCTTGATTTTGGGATTATTAGTTGGGATAATGATATTTAGGTAATTATCATTGAAAAAATGAAGTTGATTTTAAATAACATTCGCATTCGATATTGAGAGAGTCTAGAATTGGATTTATAATATATTGAGCAAAACATTTCATGTGTTTTGCTCAATTTTTTGTCTGTAATCGAAAATATAAGATTACGATATTTGACTGAAAGTAAAGATTTATAATGGTTGGATTATTGCTGTTGTAATTTATTTTTAGTAACTCATTAAAAATAGTAAATTTGCTCCTATGATTTTACGTGGCGAAAATTTAATAAAAGAATACGGGAAAAAGAAAGTTGTGAAAGGTGTTTCCGTAGAAGTTTCTCAAGGAGAAATTGTTGGGCTTCTTGGTCCTAACGGAGCTGGAAAAACGACTTCTTTTTATATGATTGTAGGTCTTATCAAGCCAACTCAGGGAAATATTTTTCTGGATCAAAAGAATATTACCAATCAGGCGATGTACAAACGGGCGCAGATGGGGATAGGTTATCTGGCACAAGAAGCTTCTGTTTTTAGAAAACTTACTGTGGAACAAAATATCTTAGGAGTTTTACAATTGACCAATCTTTCGGTAAGAGAACAACAGCGAAAATGTAATGAGTTGATCGAAGAGTTTTCTTTGGAACACGTAAGAAATAACAGAGGAGACTTACTTTCTGGTGGAGAGCGACGACGTACAGAAATTGCCCGTTGTTTGGCTACAAGTCCTAATTTTATTCTACTTGATGAGCCTTTTGCTGGGGTAGACCCAATTGCAGTAGAAGATATACAGAAGATTGTAAGAAGCTTGGTAGATAAAAATATTGGAATCCTAATTACTGACCACAATGTACAACAGACTTTAGCAATTACACATAAAACGTATATTATGTTCGAGGGAAGAATCCTTAAAGAAGGTCTTCCAAGGGATTTAGCGAATGACAAGCAAGTAAGAGAAGCTTATTTGGGAGAGAATTTCGTTTATCAGGATATTCTCAATAAGGATGCTAAAAAGGAGTATGTTTACAATATTTTTGGTGGCAATTTTGACTCGAAATTCGAGTTGCAGAATTATGTTGATGAGCATTTTGATTCGTCAGATAATTTGAAAGTGATGTATGGGTATGAAGATATTGGATTTGCTTCATTATCCAATTCTCAAGTTGAATTTGTTTTCGGGAATCTGGTGGATAAAAACTTGTACAATTCCTTTGTGTTTCAGAAGAAGCTTATGTCTTCGGAATATAGCTTGACAGTTGCAAGTGAAGAGTCTAAATCAAAATCAACTGGAAAGTTAGAATATTTAATTTCTAGTCCATTTTTAGAATAAAGTTTAATTTTTACCCAGGATTGAATTTTCAATTTTTAGGGATGAATAGGAATAAAGAAACCAAAGACCGATAATTCGGTCTTTTTTTTTAATTTTAAAGCTATGAAAATATATACAAAAACTGGAGATAAAGGTGATACTTCTTTGTTTGGAGGAAGACGAGTTTCTAAAGCGAGTGCAAGAGTAGAAAGTTATGGTAATATCGACGAGCTTAATGCTTTTATCGGTGTTGCGAAGAGTTTTATAGAGGATGAAAATGTTATTAGTCAGCTTAGAAAGATTCAGTTTGATTTATTTACAGTGGGGTCAGAGTCTGCGACTCCTATCGATCAATTGCTTTTGGCCAATGGGAAATCCAGATTGCCTTTGATGATTTCTGAAAACGAAATCTCCGAACTCGAAACTTGGATGGACGAAATGGAAGAACAATTGGAGCCCTTGCAGTTTTTTATTCTTCCAGGAGGAGGAAAGGCAGCGACCCATCTCCATGTTGCGCGTACTGTTTGTAGAAGGGCAGAACGTGGTTTGGTTTTTCTTAATGAAAACGAAGAAGTCCGTCCAGAATTGATTAAATATCTGAACAGACTTTCGGATTATCTTTTTGTTTTGTCTCGTTTTGTTTCCAAAATCTATGGTGAAACCGAAGAATATTGGAATCCAAATGATCGTAGTTAATTGAGGCTTAGTCTTTATCAAAAAAAGCGGTAGATCCACCAATCCAGATGGCGTCTTTTTTGTTGAAATCTACATTAACCATGGCAACTTTGGTCATTCTTACTAAATGTTCCATGAGTTTTGGTCGGTCGTCTTCCGGTTTCCAAATGTAAAGCAATCGGATTTCTGCTTTTGAAAACTCTCCGTTAATATCTTCAAAAAGAGGAGCGTAACTCACTTTTCTTTGAAGGATATAATTCTCCGGATCTTCTATTTTGTCTGTAATCTCTTTGGTTGGATTAAGGTTAACCCCACTTCCAGCGAAGGAGAACAATGGTTTTAATACAAAATCGCTTAAGTTTTCGTTTTCTGGAAACTCATGCAAGAAGTAACTTTTTGGAACGTATTGGTGCTGAAGTTTTGGCAACAAAAATTTAGAAATCTTGAAAAACCAATTAGGGTGCGTTACCCATTCTGCATCAATTTCATCAAGAAAGTCAAATTCTGTTTTCAAGTCGGGGACACGATGTAATTCGTCAAAAATTACACGGTTGTATATTCTTTTGACTTCAATCTTTTTTCCATCCTTTTCGTAGTACAATTTTCTACCTTCTTTTTTGATTTCTGAAAGGCAAACTGGTGTAATTCCCAATTTTTTCTCCGTTAGATAGAAGTCAATATTGGTTTTTTGTTTTTCAGGATAGATTTCTAGAAGAATGACGTTTTCTGGATTTTCGTTTCCAACCAAAAGTTCTTTCAGTTCTTGATAGTACTCTTCATCTGTCATTGGAGTTTTAAGCTCTTGAAGAAATGGATACACCTCCGAAAGTGTGTTCTCCAATTCTCTTTGGAAAGCGTAAAGAGTAGGAAAGGCCTGCAACTCGATAAGCTGTGGCTCTACAGTCCCGTTTTCGTTTTGACAAATTCCAAAATCTATCGTGAAAAAATGGGGTTGCAAAGTGTCATTAGGAACATTACAATGTGCAGGAACTCCTTTGGAGAGTTCTTCTGGTGACATTGCTTTAATTTGTGTGATGATGCTATCGCAAGCATCTTTGAGTTGGTTTTTGAATTGTGAAGTCAAAAAAATTGGACTTTCCGAGACTCGAAAAAGAGGAGCGATACCACCTTTCTCTGTTAAAGAATCAATAACTTGTTGATATTTTTCTTTTGAAAACTCTGTATTGAATTGTTCTCTGTACTTTGTAATCATGCTGTTTTTTTTGTTTATGATGATAAATATATTAAAAACTGTGACAAAATCAATTTTTTTATCAAAAAAAACCTGATGAAAAGTTTCATCAGGCCTGAGGATTGTGTGTCTTTTTTTGAAAATTTTTATATCAAAATATGTTTTTGTGTAATATATAAGTGAGAATTTAGTCTTTCTTGAATTCTAGTACATATTTAAGCCGATCCAATTTAGCTTCAATTTTTTTGATGTCAGCTTCGATATCCATTAATCTGTCGCTGCTTTTGTAATATTCTTTGTTGGCTTGCTCTGTCTTTTTCAAGATTTTTGAAGTTTCTTTTGCATCCTTCATTGTTTTTTCTGGGTGAGAAGAACTAAAGTCGTCCGTACTTCTATCAGATTTCACATTGTTTTTATCAGCTTCTTTTGCAAGCTTCTCATTTTTTTCTTTCTCCTTGATTAATTCAACTCTTTTGTTGAGGAGGTCAGTGTTGAGTTTTAAGACTTCTATTTTTTCCTTCAATTCAGTAGCATTGTCTTGAGCAAAAGCATTACCTCCAAGGAAAAGTAGACCTGCAATAATTAGAGATTTGGAAATTAGATTTTTCATTTTTACGGCGAGAGTTTAATTTTTTAGATATTTCTCTGGTATGTAAAAATTATGCCAAATAATTTCCGAAACTAGATTTACAATCGTATTTTTGATGAAGTTTTGTAATGACCATGAAGCAAATCACCTTCGCTTTTCTACTATTTTTGTGCGTTAATTATTTCGCGCAGAATAAGTTGAGCGTTTATGAGGAGGGGAGTCATACTCCAGTTTCAGGGGTAATTATAAAATGTCGTGATAAGGTTATTGGGAAAACCAATTCTCAGGGTCAACTGGATTTCAAAACCAAATGTACAAACCTTGATATTTCTAAACTGGGATATTATGAGCAGACGGTTTTGCTGCAAGATGAGATGGAGATATTTCTTGTGAAGGCAGAAACCAATGTGAAGCGCATCAATCAGATTATTATTGAAGATAAAAGCGATCCACGTGCTCTTGAAATCTTACGAAAAGTGAACGAAAATTTCGAGCGCAACTCGCCTCAAAGTTTTGAATCTTACTCTTGTAAGTCATATGATAAGATTACTCTGGATCTAGATAATGATTCTATTGACCAGTACAGCGCCTTTATCAATAATCGAATTGATTCGTTAAAAAACGTTCAAAGCAATGTTAAGCAAAGTAAAAAGGAAGAGAAAGATTCTTTGCTAGGAGTCGGCTTTATGAAGTTGATGGAGAGCAGTAAGTTTTTCTTGTGGGAAAGGGCGTCGGAGTTTAAATATTCCAAAAAATACGGTGAAAAAATCAATGTTTTGGATAATCGTGTTTCGGGTTTTCAGAATCCAGTGTACGAACTTTTAGCTTTCCGAACCAATAGAAATCGTATCCCGAATGAAGTGAAAGAGGAGAACAGAACTCTATATCGCTATTTTCTAACTGATACTATTGAAATTGATGGAAGGCAAAATTTTGTCATCCGTTTTCGGGAGATTGATAAGAAAAGGAGACTTAATCAAAACAAATTCAATGGGTACATTTATGTAGATATGCAATCTTATGCCATCAAGAAGCTGGAAAGTCGTAGTAAAATCGAGAGTGAAGGTAGTATTGTCAGTGTTTGGATTCCATTCGAAGATAAGTGGTTTTTGCAGAAGGAGAAAATTAGGATGAAGATGGGGATTATGGAGTTTAGTGAAAATGAAGAAAAAGGCAAGAAGGATGCTTCAAAAGTTTCTGTAAAGGAAAAGAAAAAGAAGAAGACTTTTGGAAATTACGCCTTCTTTACCTCGGAATATTTTGATTTCAAAACACCTATTCCTGAAGACCCGAAAGATTTTAAAGGATATTCTCTTTCCATTGATAACTCGGATGGTTCTCTTTTGGAGAAATACAGAACCGAACCTTTGACAGATCGAGAGAAGAATACTTACACCAATATCGACAGTCTTGGGCAGAAATATAAGTTAGATCAAAGAGTTAATGCATTAACGGCTTTGGTAAGAGGAAAGTTGAGGTTTGGTATTCTAGATATTGATTTGGGGAAAATTCTGATTCTTAATAAATATGAAAATGTAAGATTAGGAGCGGGTCTTAAGCTTAATGAAAGATTTAATAAATACCTTTCTCCAGATTTATATTTTGCCTACGGCTTCAAGGACGGAAGGTGGAAGTATGGTGTCGGTTTGGACGTCAGAACGACCCTCGAAAAGCACTCTGTAATACGTGTAGAATATTTTGATAAGGTGAGAGCAGCTGGTAATTTTAGCCAAAATCTTTGGAATTTTAAAATGACGATTGCTAACACAGGTATCGATCTCAATAATGGTAATTTTATTCACTACGAAGGATTCAAGGTTGGCTATGAAACGGACATTGCGAACAGCTTGTCTCTGAAGTTGGACGTGAGAAGAGAAAGAGAAGGAGCAAAATTTGGATATGATTTCAAAAATCTTGGAAATCGTTTTACAAATATCTCTACATTGCTTTCTTTGAAGTACAGTCCAAAATCTCAAAACGTGATGACGCCTTCTGGGAAATATACTTTTGATAATCAGGTTCCGGAATTGTATTTTAATTATGAACAAGGAATAAGGGCGTTGGATGGAGATTTGGATTATGCAAGATTAGATTTTTTATTTGTGCATCGCTTCAAGTGGAAGTATGGGAATACTGCTTTCCGTACTTACGGAGGTCTTACTATTGGAGATACCCCAATTTGGCATCATTATACGATGAATGGACTCTCCAGCGTAGAAAAAGACTTTAACTTTAACTTTACTTCTTTTCTTGGATTTGCGACAATGGAAGCAGGGAAATACTATAATGACCGGTTTGTTGGGATGTATCTAGGACATAGAATTCCTTGGTATTTCAAAAGTCTTGGGAAGAATGTTTCCAGCTTCGACTTCGTATATAGAGCTGCAATCGGAAATATGAAGAATACGCAATATCATGCCTTCGACTTCGAAAGGTTGAATCGCCTTTATCAAGAGATTGGATTCGAAAATAATAACTTCCTGTCTACTAGATTTGATTTAGGTTTCTTTTATAGGATTGGGCATTATAGAACGGGTCGATTTGGAGAAAACTTTGCAGTACAGCTCAAGTATATTGCATTGGAGTTCTAAAAGAAGTTTTAAATTTTGAAAATAGTAAAAGCGATAAATCAAGAATTATGAAAAGTATAGAAATTGATGCTCAGAAGTTTTTTGAAATGCTGAAAATGAGCGATGCATCGATGTGGGAAATTTTTTCTCAAATGATTGACGGAGAGGAGAAAGAGATTTTGTTTCTAGATTCCGAGAAAAAAGTAATGTTTAATTATATTCTACCAAAGACTTTGGAGAAATTGGAAGAGGATCGCAAGGTTTTCACCAAGGAATTTGCTGAAAAGATTGCAATGTTAAAAAAAATCAGAATCCGAGGATTCTGATTTTTTATTTCTAGTTAGGCTTCAACGAAACTTTTTTTTAAAATTTTTTCGGTTGCATAGTCGAGAAATCTTGGAAGGATTTCTTTCTGAGTCAATACAATTTTGTCAGGATCATCCAATCTGTCTATGGTTTCCAAGTATTTTTCGAGACCGAAGTTTTCAATCATTGCTTCGCGATTTTTTTCATCCTCAAGATTCTTCAACATCCCTTCTGGATTAGCTTCTGGATGGAATTGAGTTCCGAATATTTCGTCAGAAAAACGTACCGCCATCACTGCTCTTTCCAAATGGATATGAGGTCTTTCTTTTTCTAAAGCGACAATCTTCATTCCTAATTCTTCAAGTCTAGCATAATTAGGCTCAATAAACTGGTAAGCTCTTGAGTCAACAGCATAGAAAGGTTCTGGAAGATTCTTTAATAGGTAATCTTCTTCACCTTCATCGGTTTTATGAATGGGCATTACCCCAAAGGAATAGGATTTTCTTTTACAGATATTCCCCAAACCAAAATGGATAGAAGCCATCTGAAACGAATGACATATCAAAAACAAGAACTTTTTGGTTGCATGAACTTGGTTGTAATCAAAAATATTATCCAAAAAATCAGCATACAATTTTTCCCAAGCGTATCCTTCTCTGTGCGGATTTCCAGGGCCACCCGAAGAAATGAAAATATCAAAATCTTCAATATTGGGTATTTCGTTTTTGTATCTCACATCAAAGGTAGAAATCACCACTTCTTCATCGGAATTCTCCTTGAACATTTGTGATATTTCTTTGATGTTCTTGAATCCTTGATTGACATGGTTATTGTTCATATCCAATAAGGCCAAACGAATCTTCTTCATATACTTTCTATTATTTTCTGTGCAAAATTAATAAAAAACAATTAATCGTTGTGATGGGTGATTCCGTACTCGGTTTCAGCAATCATATAATCCACAACACTGTTAAGGTCTCCAGTTTCTTCAAATACCTTCAATTGTCTGTCCGCACCTGTTCCTCTTTCCATGATTTTCCAAGCGTATTCGACCTCTTCTCGACAATCGAGTTCATCAACTACATCGTCGATAAAGCCTAATAATTCGCCAAGCAAATCTTTGTAAGGCACACTTTCTTCTTTTCCAAAGTCAATTAGATGCGCGTGGATTCCATCTTTCGAAGCTCTCCACTTGTTTTCGTTAAGGAGCAATCTTCTGTAACTTCGGAAGCTTAGGTTTTGCTGGTGTAGTTTGTAGATTTTTGCTACCAAACTTTGCATAATAGCAGCTAGACAAACCGTCTCATCCAAACGTAATGGCATGTCACAAATCCTAAATTCTATCGTTGGATAGAATGGGTGAACTCGTAAATCCCACCATATTTTCTTAGCATTATCGATAGTTCCGGTTTTTACCATGAGGTCGACATAGCTATCGAATTCTGCTAAACTACTAAAGTAGCTTGGTATCCCAGTTCTTGGGAATTTAACAAAAACTTCCTGTCTATAGGATTTGAAACCAGTGTTTCTTCCAATCCAAAAAGGTGAATTGGTCGAAAGCGCGTAGATGTGAGGAAGAAAGTAACGCATTACGTTTTGGATTCTTACTCCTTCTTCACGATTAGGAATTCCGATGTGTACGTGCAAGCCGAAAATTAAATTTCCTCTTGCAACATCCCCCATGTCATCCACAATTTTGATATATCTTTCTCCTTGAGTTATAGTATTGGTTTCCCAATTGGAAAAAGGATGCGTTCCTCCCCCTGCAACACGAAGGTCTTGCTCGTGTGCTATACTGATGAGGTGGGAGCGGAGTTTGGTTAATTCCGCTTTTGCTTCTTTGATATTATCGCAAATCCCCGTCTCCATCTCAATCATGGATTCGTGCATTTCGTGTTTTAAGTGTTCGCTTAGATGGGCTTTTCCTCCTTCAATAATTTTGGAAACGTGAGAAACTAAGTCTCTGGTATCTTTATTAATGATTTGGTATTCCTCTTCAACACCTATGGTAAACTTATGTGGTTCCATAGTGAAATAGTTTTAAATTAGTTTGTGTTTTTGAGCCAATAATCCATTGGCCTCCGAATTACTTTTTTACCGAGTCCTTAACGAATGTTCCCCAAGAGATATTCGCTTTTCCTGGCTCGTATTCTTTTGCTTTTTCTACTGCAAATTTGGCTGCGTGTTCTACAATCCAAGCAAAATTTTCTTCACCAACAGAGTTTCTGTCTGCATCTGGAGCTGGATTACAGAAGTCGATGGCGTATGGAATACCGTCTCTTACTGCAAATTCTACTGTATTGAAATCATATCCAAGTGCTTCATTCATTTTGATGGTGTAGTCGTGGATCGTTTTTAATAATTTTTCTCTCGCTTCGCCTTCTGTTTTGTGAGTTGTAGCATAACGAAGATGATGCGGGTTTCTCGGTTCGTAAGGCATGATATGTACGTACTTCTTACCTAAACAATACACACGATAATAATCTTCGAATACAATTTCTTCCTGAACCATCATTACCAATTCTCCAGTTTCACCCAATTTTTCCCAAAGGTCTTCTGGACTTTCTACTCGGTAAACGTTTCTCCAACCTCCACCATCATGTGGTTTCATGTAAGCAGGGAAACCAACATAGTCAAAAATATAATCCCAATCGTGAGGGAATTTCAAGTTTCTGAATGATGTTTCCTGAGTGTTTGCTGGTCTATCAGCTGAAGGTAAAAGCACGGTGTTTGGTAAAGGAATACCTAATTTGCTCATCAAAGCATTGTTGAAAAATTTCTCATCTGCACTCCACCAAAACGGGTTATTGATAACGTAAGTTCCATTAAGAGCTGCGTTTTTAAGATACGCTCGGTAGAATGGTACGTCTTGAGAAATTCTGTCTATAATAACTGCATAACCGTAGTCTGCACCTTGTTCTAATTTGTCAATTTGTACAGGTTCAGCAACAATTTCGCCTTTTCCTAACTCATTAACCTTGTCTATAAAAGCCCATGGGAATGTGTCTTCCATTCCGAATAAGATTCCTACTTTCTTTGCCATAATTTTTTTATTTTTTAGTTTATTTATTCTTTTTGTTTTCTATAATTTTTTACTAGTCTAATAACACTTCCCGATGACCCTATGATTAAAAGGAAATACAAGATGTTCATTCCTTGAAATGGACTTTTTGTAAATCCAGAAGATGCTGCCCAAATCAAAATGGTACTTGCAAGTAGCCAAAGACTAATAAAGATGATTACTGCAGTTTTTGTGGGTTGCTTGTATAATCCCATTTATTATTTGGTTTAAAAATTTTATCCAAAAAATCTACCTATGAACATAGGGAACACCATGTTCCACAAAGGCCAATCGTGAGAAATCCACTTTTGCTCGTCGTACCAATGATTGATTCCTTTTGATGCAAGAATTCCTGCCATTTCTTTGGTCTGTGCTAGACAGATATCTTGGTCAGAGGTCGAAAGTACGATATGCATATGTTTGTATTTCCAAGCTTCATCGTTTTTGACAAATTCGCGAGGGCAGTTGAAATATACCAAGTCATCCGAATATCCATCCATGAAATTTCTTATAGAAAAAGCACCGGAAAGACAAAATAAATGAGATACCAAATCAGGAAAACGGAATGCAATATTGGCAGCATGATAGCCTCCAAAACTGGCTCCAGCTACCGCTACTCGGTGGGTTTGATGTAATCTCTGGATGTATGGAATAAATTCTTGGCGCAGAAACTGAACCCATAATTCATAATTTCGGATTCTGTCCGCTGGATGGATTCCTTTATCATAGAAGCTGATAGCATCAATGGTCTGAATATTATAAAGTTTGATTTTTCCTTGTTCAACAAACCAATTTACGCTGTCATTGAGTTTAAAATCATGATTCTGGGTGTATTGTCCTTGTGAAGTTGGGAACATGATTACTGGGTAGCCATAGTGTCCGGTAACTTCTACTTTCAAACTGAATCCCAAAATGTGAGAATAATAATCCGTGTGTTCTATTCTTGGCATATGTAGAGTTTTTGTTATATAATTTTTGATTAAAGTTATTTTTCTAAAAAAGTAAAACCTTCGTTAAGACGTTGGTTTGTCTTTAGGAGGTAAGATGTTCAGAATTTTTTCTGTAATAATGAGTGCTGCTTCATCCAATCGTTGTTGGATCTTCTGCTCTTCTGCAGATTTGTAAACAATCCCGATATGATTTTCAATTGGAAGAAATTTGTCAATTTCTGCACACTCAAATTCAGTAGTGTCAGGGTGAAGCTCTTTGGCTAAAGCAATGATTAATCCCGCATAGAATTCTGTAGGTTCAGCAACCGTGTATTTTTGGTCAGCCATCAACGCGGTTTCCAGCCTTGCCCATTCTTTCCAGATATTGATTCCAGTTGCTGCTTCAACCAAGTCAGGGATGTGCGCCCCACCAACTCTTGAGGATGTTTCTAGGAAATAATATTTGCCATCTTCGCCTCTGATATATTCGCTATGTGTTGCTCCATGAACCATTCCAAAGTTTCCTAAAACCTGCGTGTTGATTTTATGAAGGTCTGCAAATTGTTGTGACTTTCTATCAAGTGTTTTCGAGCGGAAGACTCCTCCTTCGTGAGAAACTTTCATTGGTGGAGCCAAATATTTCGAGCAACAAGTGAAGACAATTTCCTTATTGTACACCAAACTGTCAACGTGGAAAACATCTCCTGGCTTGAAGCTTTCTAATAAAAAAAGATGCCTTTCCGAGCCAAGACCTTCGATCACTGGCCAAAGTTCGGCTTCTGATTGGATTTTTTTGATACCGCTTGCAGAAGCTTCAGAACGAGGTTTCAGTACCCACGGACCTGGGACTTTTTGCGTGAAATCTCTTATTTCGTCATCATTAAATATAGCAGTGAACTCTGGGACGCTAATTCCTGTTGTTTTTGCCTGTTGTCGCATTGCCAGCTTATCACGGAAATACCGATGCGTGGTCTGTCCCATTCCAGGAATTCTGAAAGTTTCTCGTACCAATGCTGCTTTCTCTACATCATAGTCATCAAGTGCAACGACTACGTCCACTTTTCGGGTTTTCATTAAGAATGAGAAACCCTGGATAAGATGGTCTAGATTCCAGACAGAAGGAGAAACTTCCTGCATGTAAAAAACCTCGTCGATGGCATGCCACGGCCAGTTTTTTTCTTTGATGTTTTCAGAAGTAATGAGGATTACTTTGTTACCGAGACGATGCATCTCGTCCATGAAGTCGTACCCTTTATAATAACAAGAGATACAGACAATCGTCTTTTTCGCCATAGTTTTGTTTTTTTAGATATTGTTGAATTTTCAAAAAAGAATTGAAATTTTTGTTAAAAAATCAACAATGTTTTTTTAAGAATGTTTCCAATAATGGAATTCTAAATTCAATAATACAGCGAATTTTTTTAATTGCCTAATTTTTTAGCGAAAATTTTCGAGAAAATGCATCAATAATTGCACACCATACCCCGTTGCAGCTTTTTCCTTGGCATAATTGACATTTCCAAAGGCTACTCCAGCGATATCAAGGTGTGCCCAGTTGGGATGATTCTCGATAAATTGCTCTAGGAATTTGGCTGCGACAATGCAGTCTCCAATAGGTTTCATGGAAATATTTTTGAAGTCCGCAACGTCGGATTGGAAGTCATTGGTCCAAATGTCCCACAATGGAAGGTTCCAAAGTCTTTGATTGGTGTTGTCTCCTGATAGGATGAGTTGGTTTTTTAACGTGTCATTATTAGAGAATAACGCACCACAAGTATCTCCAAACATTCTTACAGCGCTTCCTGTAAGGGTTGCAAGGTCAATGAGGGCGTCGGTTTTGAAATTTTTTGCTAAATAAGAAAGTCCGTCTGCAAGTGTCATTCTTCCTTCTGCATCGGTGTTGAGAACTTCTATGGTTTTTCCATTATAAGCGGTAATAACGTCACTTGGTAGATACGCAGTTTCTGACACAGCATTGTCAGTAATGGGTAGGATGGCAATAATGTTGACAGGAAGCTTTGTATCAGCGGCAGTAATCAAGGCTCCTAAAACGGCTGTAGCGCCACCCATATCGGACTTCATATAGTGCATATTCTGCGAGTCTTTGATGGAGATTCCACCAGTGTCGAATAATACCGCTTTCCCAACAAGTCCAATGGTTTTTGCGGTTTTTTCTGAAGATTTGTATTCGAGAATAGTGAAAGCGGCATCTTTAGCACTTCCTTGATTAACGGAAAGGTAAGCTCCAAGTCCTAGTTCTTCGCATTTTTTCCGGTTAAAGCTGGTATATTTTAGTTTTTTTTCTTTGGCTAAATTCTTAAGGTACTCACTGAATATTTCGGCTGTTTTGAAGTTAGCAGGTTTGTTGAGCCAATCCATGCAAGAAAACTGACCGCTGCAAAGTGCTGCTGTTTTTTCTGCAATTTTATCAAGGTTTTTTGGGGCTAAATTCACAAAATGAATTTCGAATTTTTCGTTCCAAAAAGGGTGTTCCTTCGACTTCAAGTAACTGTAGGTTCCCAAAAATAAACCTTTGGTCAAATTCTCAAATTGAACCTCATTGAGGAAGTCAGCATCAATTTTTGTCGGGGTTGATTGCAACTGTTTTTTGTAATTTTGGGAGAACTGATTTGCGGTTTTTTGGATTTCAAAATCTTTAAAATTCTCAGTCCCCAGTCCAATCAAATAATGAACTGTTTTGTCTTCGTTGACAACAAAGAACTGATCGCGTTTTCCAGAGAAGAAAGAATCCATGCTTTTTGGGAATTTCTTTTTCTCTTTGGTCCATAATTCTTCGGTGAATAAGGAAATATGCTGAGTATAAGTTTTTTGAGCTTTATTGAGAATTTTAATCATTTTTTTTAATGTTTTTGATTGTATAAAGTTATTAGTCGTTGGCTTCGTAATTTTCCATTTTTTGATGTGGTGCTACTTCTGCGGGGTTTTCTATGTTATCGTAGAATAGCCATTCTATTGCTCGCGGAAATTCCTGTGACCAGAAGAATTCGCTGTGAGTTCCCTCATCATTGATGGATATTTTGATTTCGAAATCAAATAAATTTTGAAGTTCCCACTGGTGCAAACTTTGCTCGAATGTTTTAATTCTTTTTACCATTTTGGAGCCTTCTTGCTCACCTCCGTAAAGATAAACTTGCGTTTTGTAAGGACTTCTAAAACGCACCATTGGGAAATTGTTATTAGGTTCGACCCAAAGAGAAGGAGAGAAAATCATCAATTTTGAATAAACTTCAGGATACAAAAATCCACTGTAAATACTGATGAGTCCGCCCAAAGAACTTCCTCCGATTCCTGTGTGTTCTCGGTCTTTTTTAGTTCTATAGTTTTGGTCGATGTATGGTTTTAAAGTATCGGTGATGAAACGGATATATCTTTTCCCTTCTGAGCCATTAGAGACATTGTCGTTATCGAAGATAAATTCTTTGATTCTATCATCATTTCCATGGTCTACGGCAATAACGATAAGGTCACCTCTTCCATATTCTGCTAAAATAGAAAGCTTTTTATCAATCTCCCAGTTTCCATACTCGCTTCCTTCATTGAAGAGATTTTGAGCGTCTTGTAGATAAAGAACAGGGTAAGATTTATCTGTTTCATGGTAATCGAAGGGGAGAAGAGCCCATACTTTTCGGTAACGGTCAAGTTGGGGAATATAAAATTCTTCTGAAACGACTTCTACAATTGGGAAAAACTCTTGCTTGAATGGTCCCCAGTTAAATCTCCATTTTTCTACAATATCGTTAACTTCTTTCGATTTATCTGCTTTTCGGTTAGGTGAGATATTTCCAAATTTATCTAATTCTACATTTTCCCAACCACCTTTAGTGAATTTATATTCTAGTTTTTCAGGTAAAATGGCATCATCAATATCGATGTAAAAGAGGTCTTCTTCTCCTTTTTTTAGTTGAAAATCAATATCTTTTGAATTCCATTTGTTGAAATTTCCAGTGATATATATTGGTCGGTCATCCCTATCGTCGGTCTTTACATTGAATCTCATTCTTTCTCGCTCAAATTTTTTTAAAGGTTTAAAAATAGAAATTATTTTTGGAAGAAGTGCAGTAGTGAAGTGAATTGTTGTAATGCCTTTTGTAATCTAATGATTTTCACAACCAAGTTCTGCTAATTCTAGTAGTACTCCTAATTTAATAGGAAGTTTAAAAAGAAAATTCCTGCAAAAGTATTTTTGCAGGAATCAATGAATTTTATTTCGTATTTCTTACTTTTTAATTACTTTTTTAGATACCGAATTTCCATTTTTATCTCGTAAAGTGAGGATGTAATTTCCTGATTTTAGGTTTGAAATATCGATGGAATTTCTTTCTACATTTTCCTTCAGAACAATTCTTCCACTTGTATCCAAAACGGTTGCAGTGGTAGGTTCAAAATCTTTGTCGGATTCTAAATATAGGATTCCGTCTGTCGGATTAGGATAGACGATTAATGACTTGGAATTATTTGATATCTCGTCAACCGCTAATGTAGAGCCTTCAACAACATGCAGCCTGGTATTAGGTGTTACATTATTAATGGTATCAACTGCTCCAGAAGGCCATTTGATAACTACGCTGGTAATGGTTGTTGCGGTCCCAATTCCAAAGTGGGTGTTTAAGGTATTCATATTTTGGAAACCAACACCACTTTGTACATCTCTGATTTGTTTTCCCCAGCTTCCGTAGATTTCGACTCTCGCTCCAATTCCATTTCTGTTACTCTGGTTACCTTGCAGAGTAACTTTTAACCATTTGTTGGAGTTGCCATTGTTTAACAAAATTTGATTTCCGCTTTGGATATCTAGAAAACCATCGTTGTTCATATCGCCAATGGGACGGTCATAATAATTAAGAGCGTAAGAGCTAGGATTAGGATAGAATTGGAAATTTCCATTTCCAAACATGATGGTATTTCCTGCTCCTAAAATATCCAAATAGCCATCGTTGTCGAAGTCATAAGTAACATATTCGCGACTTAAGTTGGTTGCGACATCGTATCCGGAACCAATAGATAAATCAGTAAATGTTCCGTTTCCATTATTTTTCATGACTTTGCTTAGTCCGTTAGAGGTGGAATTAATCCCAACTAAAGCATCCATCCATCCGTCGTTATTGAAGTCTCCCCAAGCTGCAGACCAAGTCTGTGTTGCATTGGCCATGTTGGCGCTAGCGCTTATATTGGTGAATGTTCCGTTTCCATTATTGCGATGTAATTCGTCTATGTTTCCTCCAGGTCCAGAACCACCGCCACTACATTTTGCAATATACAAGTCCATATCGCCATCATTGTCAAAATCGATAAAATTGGAACCGTAATTTCCTCCTGAAGGGAAATCTCCCATTCCTCCTTGGTTATGATTGAGATTAGTTCCGTCATTGATATAGTATCTGTTGGGTGCGTTGTCGTCGCAAGCAAATGCGTCTAGTTTACCATCTTTATTAATGTCTACAAAGTTGTTTCTTTGGGTCAAGAAAGATTCGTTTTTTCTGTCTGCAAGATATCCGGTACCGAGAGGATTGGCTTTCAAAAATGCAATTCCGCTTCCTGAACCATACATCAAATCATTGTAGCCGTTATTATCATAGTCGCCAGCAGCGATACTCCAAGTTGGAGTTACTGTCGTTGTAGGATGTGTGTAAGCTACCGTGTTAAAGGTTCCATTGGTCTGTTGATAGCTAATTGATAGCTGTGTATTGTTAATAACAGAAACGTAATCATCTAGGTAATCACCATTCATATCCACGATACAATTGTTGAGACTTCCTGTTACTGGTGCTGCTTGAGAAGTGAAAGTGAGATTAGTTGTTCTTAGTTGTTGGCTTATGGTAAAATTAAATCCAGAACTTGAATACAAATTATCAAATGCAATGTAGTATGTTGAATCGGTATAGGCCATGAAACTTACTTGCGAAGACGTGCTACCATTATAATCGTCATTGGCTGCAATACAATAATTACTGTAACAATAGCCATTGTAGACTCTTACTTGCGTATTAACATTTTGACCAGGAATGACGGTTGAAACAGTAATCATTCCGTTGGCTGTAGCGGTATGTTTATACCAAATTGCGTTAGGTCCTGATGCTACACCACAAGAGGTTCCACTTAATATGCTTCCTGCAATTCCAGGAACAGTATGTGTACCTAGGCCAATGCTTGTTGCTGACGAACAAGTATTTTGAGCAATTGCGTATCCGAAGCAGAATAACGCTAATATCAAGGATAGTTTTCTTTTCATTTTGTTAAATATTAGTTGCATGGAGGTGTCAGTGAATTAATGTACTGTTGTAAAAGCAATAGTCCTTCATCATGAACAATAGTTCGGCCCAACAAAGGCATTCTGATGCTTTCGTCGTCAGAGGCTAATCTGTAGTTCATAACGGATTTGCTATAATCTCCAGCTTTTATAATTTTTTCAATGCTTGGATCAACCGGCTCATCTGCACTAATGCATACTCCAAGGTTTTGCAAATCAGCAGTTTTATTAAAACTTAATCGGATAGCTCGATAATCACATCTTGCATTGTCTTGGTGGCAATGAGCGCAATTAATATCAAGATAAGATCTTAATCGAAGGTCAAGAGGTTTTGTTGCGTCTTTATAATTAACAGTAGATACAATATTGGATGGATAGCTTGCGAGGTACCCTTCATTGACTAGTTTTTGTAGCTGGTTTTTCATTCCTTCCTTGTATGCGAAATTCACGTTCATGTTTTGAGGTTTCGTAGCAATAGGTATCGGTTGATTATCCAATTTGTGACAGGCAAAGCATTCGTTTTCAGAAGGAATTCGGTAATCGGTATTGACAATCGAGTTATCTGGTTTTTTAAAAGTGATATTTTGTGAACTTCCACTTGCGAAATCAGCTCCTGAAACCAGGAATGCTTCAGTTTGCTCATTATTCCAAAGGTATTCTGCGAAAATCCAACCAGTTGACTTCCTAATCATCAGTCGAGTTTCGATAATTTTGGTTGTATTGTTGGGTTGCATTGTTTCGTAGTAGAAATTTTTAATCAAAACGGTTCCCACAGGAAAGTTCAAGGTTTTATCATCTCCGTCATAAGTAGCGGTTGTCCCGGATGGCATCCAAATAAAGCGTTTTTTTAATGCGTAATCGGTAAATAGGGTGCTTGCAGGTTCATATGGAATTACCTTGTAGGAAGGATTTTGATCTTTTAGATCTCCTTTGAAGAATGAGTAGGTCGATAGTTTTGCATAGGGAACTTGACTAATATCAAAGTTCACAGTGGAAATCTCGGGGGCTTCTATAGGTGATACTGTTTCATCGTTGTGACAAGAAAAAGCAAACAAAAGAAGAAATAGGTTAATAAAATAGATTTTTTTCATATAATTGATGGATTGAATTCAACAAATATAATAATTTTCTGCTTTTTTGATAAATATGAAGAATTATTTGAAATTATTGAGTGATTTTAGTAGTTGGAGGTTGATTGTATTTTGGGGTTTAACATCAAAGAGATGTACTTTTTTTGTTCTCAATTCATGAAATCTTTCATGACAAACATTTTCGCTGAGTCATTTATTTTTAATAGATTTGAAAGAAACTTAATATTACCTTATAGTAAGGAATGAAAAGGAAGCATTCTTCTTTTTCTAAAATTAATAACGAATAAAACTTCAAATGATATGAACTCCGTTCAGTCCTTTTCTCTATTCACAGAACATGACATCTATTTATTTAAAGAAGGAAGACATTTTCGACTTTATGAAAAGATGGGTTCTCACTCCGTTGAGCATGACGGTAATCAAGGTGTTTATTTCGCTGTATGGGCACCGCATGCAAAAGAAGTTTCTGTAATTGGAAACTTTAATAATTGGCATTCCGAAACTCATAAACTGTATCCACGTTGGGATAGTTCTGGGATTTGGGAAGGCTTTATACCCGGTCTTTCTTGGGGAACGTTATATAAATACGCCATTAGAAGCAACAAGGGGGTTTTGTTGGAAAAAAGTGACCCTTATGCATTAAGCTGGGAGCAAAATGTGCAAGCTGCTTCATTAGTTTCTACCAATTGGTATGATTGGACAGATGGAGATTGGATGAAAAACCGTTATAAGAAGAATACTCTAGATGCGCCAATATCAGTTTACGAAATGCATCTCGGCTCTTGGATGCGCGGAATTGATGATCCAACAAGGTTTTTTAATTATAGAGAGATTGCGGAAAGACTGATACCTTATCTTAAGGAAATGAATTTTACTCACGTAGAATTTATGCCTGTTATGGAGCATCCTTACGAACCAAGCTGGGGTTATCAGGTAACTGGTTTTTTTGCAGCTAATTCAAGGTTTGGGAGTCCACAAGATTTAATGTTTCTGATCGACGAATTGCACAAAAATGATATTGGAGTAATTCTTGACTGGGTTCCTTCGCATTTTCCAGGAGATGCTAACGGATTGCATTACTTTGATGGGACTTATCTATATGAACACGAAGACCCAAGAAAGGGATTTCATCCACAATGGAATTCACACTTATTTAATTATGGAAGACCAGAAGTGAAATCATTTTTGATTTCTAATGCATTGTTTTGGCTAGACCGATATCATGCAGACGGACTCCGAGTAGATGCAGTGACATCTATGTTGTATCTTGATTATGCAAGAGATGAAGGACAATGGGAGCCTAACATATTTGGAGGAAATGTTAACCTCGAAGCTAAAGATTTTTTACAAGAATTCAATATTACCGTTTACAAAGAATATCCTGACACCATGACGATTGCAGAGGAAAGTTCAGATTTTCCGATGTTGACAAGACCTGTCCATGATGGAGGTATTGGATTTGGGATGAAATGGATGATGGGTTGGATGCATGATACTTTGAAGTACTTTAAAGAAGACCCAATTCATAGAAAATACCATCATCACAAGTTGACATTTGCGTCGATGTATATGTATAATGAAAATTATATGATGCCACTTTCGCATGATGAGGTGGTACATGGAAAAGCAAGTATGATTTATAAAATGATGGGTGACGAATGGCAAAAATTTGCAAATCTTCGGGCGCTTTATACTTATATGTACATGCATCCAGGAGCGAAGTTGCTATTTATGGGTAATGAATTTGGACAAACCAACGAATGGAATTTCGCCGCATCACTAGATTGGCATCTTTTAGAATATCCTGTTCACAAAGGTTTGCAAAGATTTGTGCAAGAACTTAATACTCTTTATAAAACCGAAAAATCGTTGTACGAAAACCAATTCAGTCCTTATGGTTTTGAGTGGGTTGAAGCTAATGATAATGATAATTCTATCTACGTCTTTTTGAGAAAGAGCATTGATGAGGAGGAAGTGACTATGACAGTACTTAATTTGACTCCGAGAGTATTTGATTACAAAATTGGTGTTGATGAAGGGACTAATTGGGAGGTAATCCTTAATTCTGATGATGAAATCTATGGTGGAAGCGGTGTTGTTGCTGAAATTGTAGATGAGGAAGATGATGAATGGATGTTCCGTCCTAATGCGATAATCCTCAAATTACCTGCACTTTCTGGGCTAGTGTTGAAGCGGAAAAAGGTAAAAAAAAATAAGTCTGTAAAGAAAATTTCTGCAAAGACTGTTACCACTCCTGAAAAGGAAGAAAAAATAACTGCACAAAAGGTTTTAGAAAAACGTACTGTTAAAAGAGAAGGAAATCAACCGAAAATAACAGTGACCTCTGCGAAGAAAAAAGTTTCTAAACCTAAGAAATCAGACGTTTCGGAAAGTATTGTTTCAGCAAGTACGGTTTCAAAAGCAGGAACTGAAGCCAAAATGTCTTCAAGAAAAATTAAAGAAAAAGATGATTCAGCGATTCTTAATAGAAGAGCGTCAAGAACCAAATCTTCAACAATTAAAGAGGCTACTGAATCAGAAGAAAAAATAGAATCCAAATCGAGAACTTCTCGTACTAAGAAAGTACTTGAAGAAGCGAAAAAAATCACTAATAAGAAATAGTATGACGATCTATCATCTTAGCATGGAGTGTTATCCTGTTGCTAAAGTCGGAGGACTTGCAGACGTTGTAGGAGCATTACCAAAGTATTTAAACAAAATTGAGGGCATCGATGCAAAGGTGGTGATGCCGTGGTATAATAAACCCTTTGTTTGGGAACAAGATTTCGAAGTAGTTTTTGATGGTTTTATCCATCAAAATCACAGTATGTACCAAGTTCAGGTAATGAAAGAAGTTGGCAGAACTTTAGGTTTTGATCTTTTTTTGGTGAGGATACCAGGGCTTTTGGATAGGGATAACCCTTACGGTTATTGGGATGAGAGTCAACAGTTTTTAGCTTTTCAACATGGAGTTTTACATTGGTTGTCAGCAATGGAGATTAGACCCGATGTATTGCATTGCCATGATTATCATACTGGTTTGGTTCCGTTCATGATTGAGAACTGTCCCGATTTTAGATTTCTAAAAGGAGTAAAAACGATTGGGACTATCCATAACGGAGAGTATCAAGGACAGATGAATTGGGAAATGGCGAAGTATTTTCCATGGTTTGACGGTTGGAAGTGGGGACTTCTAGATTGGGCAGGATATATTAATCCATTGGCGACGATGTTGAAGTGTTGTCACGCCTTCAATGCTGTTTCGAAGGGGTATATGGACGAATTGTATCATTCGCTAAGAGGTTTAGAGAGTCTGGTTCAGCAAGAACATAGAAAAGCTCATGGAATTGTTAATGGCATTGATACCGAAGTTTGGAATCCAGAAACGGACCCTTATGTGGAGATTAATTTTGGAATAGATGATGCCATTAAAGCCAAAAAAGCCAATAAAGAATTGCTTTGCAAGGAATATGGACTTAATCCTGATTTGCCGCTATTTTCATTTATCGGAAGATTTGCTGGAGAAAAAGGGGCGGACTTGTTACCTGAGATTGTTTGGAAATCCATCCAGCAGACCGAGGGACGAATTAATATTATGATTTTGGGTTCTGGTCAAAGGGATATCGAAGATCAATTAAAGGATTTGGACTATCATTATGTAAATTTTGCATTGGACTTAGGTTACAAAGAAGCTTTGTCGCACAGGATTTATGCCTCTTCGGACTTTTTGCTGATGCCATCACGAGTAGAGCCTTGTGGACTTAATCAGATGTATGCGATGAGATACGGGACAGTGCCTGTGGTAAGATATATTGGGGGGCTTAAAGATACAGTGTCCGATATTTCGACTGGAGGAGCGGGTCTTAATTTTGCCAACGCAACAGCAGATGATGCTGTTCATGCAATGCACAGAGCCTTAAGCATCTATCGTCAGGAAAAAATCATGCATGATTTGGTAAAAAATAACATGAAATTTGATTTTTCTTGGGAGAAATCTGCAGAAAATTATGTAAATTTATACAGACTTTAAGATGAGTCCTGCTTGATGATGTTTTTTCGTTGTTATCATTGGTACATGCGTAAAATTCGTTGTCAAATGAGGTGATTTTATTTGTCAAATTCAATCAAAAAAAATTATAGAAAAACTATCTAGTATGAAGCACAATGTTATTTCCGTTGTTTTAGGAGGAGGTCGAGGCACACGTTTGTTTCCATTAACTTACTCACGTTCGAAGCCTGCTGTTCCTATTGCAGGAAAGTACCGTTTGGTTGATATTCCAATTTCTAATTGTTTGAATTCTGGATTTAACCGAATTTTGGTTTTAACACAATTCAACTCAGCCTCGCTTAACTCTCATATCAAGAACTCTTACCATTTTGATATCTTTAGTAAGGGATTTGTTGATATTTTGGCAGCAGAGCAAAACGTTGAAAACGATCAATGGTATCAAGGAACTGCAGATGCAGTAAGACAGTCCATGAAACACATGGACAAGTATGATTATGATTATGTTTTGATTTTATCTGGAGATCAATTGTATCAGATGGATTTCAGAGAGATGATTGATTTCCACGAAGCTAATCAGGGAGACGTAACTATTGCAACGATTCCTGTTAATGCAAAGGATGCTACAGGTTTTGGTATTTTGAAGGCCGAAGAAGATGGTAATATCACTTCTTTTATCGAAAAACCATCGACTGACTTGTTGCACGATTGGAAATCCGAAGTTTCTGAAAAAAGCAGAAGTCAAGGCAAAGAATATTTAGCTTCTATGGGAATCTATGTTTTCAACAAAAAAGTGTTGAAAAAAATGTTCGAAGAAGATGCGGGTGATGACTTTGGAAAGGACTTTATTCCTAACGGAATTGGTAAGTATAAGACTTTAAGTTTTCAATATGACGGTTATTGGACAGATATAGGTACAATTGAAAGTTTCTACGAAGCTAATTTAGATCTTTGTCAAGATTTTCCAAAATTCAATTTGTTTAGCAAATCACCAGTTTACACAAGAGCAAGAATGTTACCTCCTTCCAAAGTGATGGGATCTTATGTTAATAAAGCGGTTTTTGCTGACGGATGTATCATCATGGCAGATAAAATTGAAAATTCAATTATAGGAAACCGAACAAGAATCGATAGAAGTAGTACTATCATCAACTCTTATATAATGGGAGCGGATTATTATCAAGACACTGCTGAAATTATTGAAAATGATAGGACGCACAGTCCTAATTTAGGAATTGGTAAATATTGCCATATCGATCGAGCGATTATTGATAAGAACTGTTACATTGGTGATAATGTTCGTATTATTGGTGGAAAACATCTGGCAGATGGAGACTATGACACGCACTCTGTACAAGATGGAATTGTTGTCGTTAAGAAAGGAGCTGTCATCCATCCAGGAACTCACATTGGTTAATATCATCCTTTCGAAAAGACAAGCATAAGGTGATTTTTGGGATATTTTGAATCAAATATTTATATTTGAAGAAAATTTTAAAACTATAGAAAAATGAAAATGTTAAAGAAAATTTTGCTTTGTGCAATCTTTGTGTCGATTTCGAGTGTGATGTCTGCTCAAATGAATTGGAAGGAGAAAGATGCTTATCATAAGGTGATGTCTCAGACTTTTCACCCTGCAGAAGAAGGTAACTTTCAGCCAATCAAAGCGAGAAGTGGAGAATTGGTAGCAGCTGCTGAAGTTTGGAGAAAGTCAACAATTCCTTCTGATGTTCCTAATCCAAAAGAGTTGAAAAAGACACTTAACAAATTGTGTAAAGATTCTAAAAAATTAGATAAAAAAGTAAAAGCAAATGCTACGGACGTTGAGTTAAAAGATGATTTGTTTGCATTACATGATACTTTTCACACAATTGTAGGACTTTGTAAGACTAATGACGATCACGGTGATCATGGAAGTCACTAGTTGATTGATTCTTAAAAATATTTTAAAAGAGTGCGTTATATTTTCGCACTCTTTTTTTTTATCCTAATTTTGCCGAATGCGTTGGTTGAAGATTTTTGCCGTTGTAGTGGCGGTTCTTTTCGGGTTATATGCTCTTTCCATGAGGTTTTTTATGGAGGAGAACAAGACTTTCAAAGTGGAGAAGACCATTAACTATCCATTGGAAAAGGTTTTTCCTCAGTTTAATAATTTTCAAAATCTTACCAACTGGAATGTCTATTTTTCCGATGACGAAAATATGGTCTTTACTTTTTACGAACCTTATGAAGGAATGGGAAGTTCTATGGATTTCAAGGGGAAAAAGAAAAGTAAATCTGGTGAGATGTACATTCGATACGAAAACCCTTTCAAAACGTTGAAATATCAAATGTACGAGGGAAATCAAAAGTATCCAACGACAATTGATGTGAAATTTTTGCCAATTTCTGGTACTCAGACCAAAACAATTTGGTCAGTCAAGACTCCAAAAATGCCCGTTTTAGAGAGGATTAAAAACGTTTGGACAGAAGATGTGTTTCTCAATAATCTTGATAAAAGTGTCAAAAGACTTCAGCAAAAATTAGCCAATAAAGTCGAGAAAGATGATTTCTTGAAAGATATTAAGTTCGATAGTATCATAGTGGAGCAGGAGGAAGGACAGATTCTTTTGGGAACTTCTATTACTACCAATAATCAGAAAAATGCTCTCTTCAAAAATGTGGAGATGAATTACAGTAAAGTCATCAATTTTGTAACTACCGATCTCGGTAAGGAAAGCGATGAAATTGGTTTTCCTGTTATGATTTCTAATGCTGGTAGCTTCAAGGACAGAGAGATTTCTTATTATTTGGGAATTCCAGTTTCCAAACGTCAATCGGTGACTGATAACAACTTTAGCTTCCGGACTCTTAACGCATCTCAAATGTACTCTGTCTATTACAAGGGAGATTTCGGTAGCCGAATAAGAAACATCCAAATGCTTATGCAAAAGGCGAAGAGCGAGAAAAAGAGAACAGGCGAAGTACATCAGATATTTCTTGAAAGACCGGAAGACGGCAAAGATGTTCTTATGAAAATTTCTGTTCCGGTTTTCTAATAAAAAACTTGCTTTTTTGGTTGAGAATTCGTCGTTTACATCTTAAATTTTTAGTAACTTTGTGGTTTTAAATTTTTAATTAGTAAACGTTGCCTACAATGGATCGATTTTCATTTCTTAATGCTGCGCATTCACAATTTATAGAAGATTTATACCAACAATATCTTAAATATCCAGACTCTATTGAGCCTTCTTGGAAGAGCTTCTTTCAGGGGTTTGATTTTGCTTTGGAGCATTACGCTGACGAACCAGCTTCTAACGGAGTGATGGTTGCAGCTCCTGTTCAAAAGATGGCAGAAGCTGTTGCAAATGGTCAAGTTTCGGAAGATATTCAGAAGGAATTCAAGGTACTTAATCTTATTGATGAATATCGTAGAAGAGGACATCTTTTTACAAGAACCAATCCGGTAAGAGAGCGTCGTCAATATTCTCCGACTTTAGCAATTGAGAATTTTGGACTTTCTCAAAGTGATTTGAGTAAGAAATTCAATTCGGCAACAGAAGTTGGTTTTTCTTCAGCTGCTACTTTGCAAGATATTGTTACGCACTTGCAGACCGTATATTGTGACTCTATCGGTGTAGAATATATGCACATGAATAGCGTTGAAGAAATCAATTGGATTAAAAATTGGTTGCATCAAAACGAGAATCATCCTCAGCTTTCTGCAGCAGAAAAAACTGAAATTTTATTAAAATTAAATCAAGCCGTTGCGTTTGAAAATTACCTACATACCAAATTTGTTGGACAAAAGAGATTTTCTTTAGAAGGAGGGGAGTCCCTTATTCCAGCGCTTGACCAATTAATTACTCGTTCTTCTCAACTAGGAGTAGACGAAGTGGTTTTAGGAATGGCTCACAGAGGGAGATTAAGTGTGCTTTCTAATATTTTTGGAAAATCATATAAGCAAATTTTCTCAGAATTTGAAGGAAAAGAATTCGAAGAAGATGTGTTTTCTGGAGATGTTAAGTATCACCTTGGTTCATCCAAAAAGATTACTACCGCTTCAGGAGAGGAGGTTTCTATCAACTTGACACCTAATCCATCTCACTTGGAAACTGTTGCAGCGTTAGTTGAAGGAATTAGCCGTGCAAAAGTTGATGACAAATTCAAAGGAGATTTCGGGAAAGTATTACCAATTGTTATCCATGGAGACGGTGCTATTGCAGGACAGGGAATTGTCTATGAAGTAGCTCAGATGATGACTTTAGAAGGTTACAGAACAGGAGGTACTGTACATATTGTTGTTAACAATCAGGTTTCTTTTACAACGAACTATTTGGATGCAAGATCGTCTGTCTATTGTACAGATATTGCAAAAGTAACCTCTTCACCAGTGATGCATGTTAATGATGATGATGTAGAGGCAGTAGTACATGCAATTAGATTTGCGGCAGACTTCCGAGCTCGTTTTGGTAAAGATGTGTACATCGACTTGTTAGGTTACAGAAAATATGGACATAACGAAGGTGACGAGCCACGTTTTACACAACCTAATTTGTATAAATTAATTGCAAAACACCCTAATCCAAGAGAAATTTATAAAGAGAAATTGATTAAAGAAGGGGTGGTTTCTGATGAGGTTTTAGAAAAAATGGAAAAGGATTTCAAAGCTTTGTTAGACAAAGATTTTGATGAATCTAAAGGGATTGAAAAGAATACTTTGGATCTTTTCATGAAGGAGATTTGGGAGAGATTCAAAAATTCTTTGAAAGGAGATCTTCAGAAGCCAGTCAATACAAAATTTGATAAATCGAAGTTGAAGGATTTAGCAATCGCTATGTCAACCCTTCCTACGGATAAAAATTTTATTAAGAAAATTACAAGACTTTTCGAGAGTCGTTTACAAATGATTGAGGAAGATCGTTTGGATTGGGCACTTGGAGAATGGTTGGCTTATGCTACACTATTGACAGAAGGTTATAATGTAAGAATTTCTGGAGAAGACGTAGAAAGAGGAACTTTCTCTCATCGTCACGCGGTGTTGAAGACGGAGGATTCAGAAGAAGAGTATATTCCTTTGAGAGGAGTGTCTAATAGCCGTTTCGATGTCTATAACTCACACCTTTCAGAATACGGTGTTCTTGGTTTCGATTACGGATATGCAATGGCATCTCCGGAGACTTTGACTATTTGGGAAGCTCAGTTTGGAGACTTCGTGAATGGAGCTCAGATTATTATTGACCAATATTTGGTAGCTGCCGAAGAAAAATGGAAAATCCAAAATGGATTGGTGATGCTTCTTCCACACGGTTCCGAAGGACAAGGAGCAGAACACTCTTCTGCACGTTTGGAAAGATTATTAACCCTTTGTGCTAACGAGAATATTATCGTTGCCAATATCACAACACCTGCCAATTTCTTCCACTTGCTTCGTCGTCAGATGAAGTGGGATTTTAGAAAACCATTGATAGTTATGTCGCCAAAATCGTTGCTTCGTCATCCAAAAGTAGTTTCGCCTTTGGAAGATTTTGCTAACGGTAGTTTCCAGCCTATTATTGATGATGCAACAGCAGATCCTCAAAAGGTGAAAAAATTGGTATTCTGTTCAGGGAAGCTTTATTATGAATTGTTGGCTAAAAAAGAATCCATCAATGACGAGACTGTTGCTTTAGTTAGAATAGAGCAATTGTATCCGCTCCAACAAAGTAAATTAGACGAAATTTTTAATAAATATAGTAATCACCAAGACCTTATTTGGGCTCAGGAAGAACCAGAAAATATGGGTGCTTGGAGTTATATCCTTAGAAATTTCCGTGATACTAACATTCAGGTAATTTCTCCAGTTCCAAGTGGTACACCTGCGCCAGGAAGTCACAAGATGTTTGAGAAAAATCAGAATGCAGTGATTAATCGAGTTTTTGGGACTAATGACGGCCCAGAAAGCAGACCGGTTACAGCTTAATTATATTGAAAATCTGGTGTAATGAAATTAATTATTAGGTTATTAATTACGGCTGCAGTTGCTTACGGATTGACTCATATTCTTTCTGGTGTTAGAATTGATTCTTTCGGGACTTCGATTATTTTTGCAATTGTTCTGGGAATCTTAAATGCAATTCTGAAACCTCTTTTGAAGTTTTTTGGATTTCCAATTACTATTTTGACTTTGGGATTGTTTCTATTAGTTATTAATGCTCTTGTGATTTTATCAGCAGATTATTTTGTGGATGGAGTGGAAGTAGATGGATTTTGGAATGCCATGATTTTTGGTGTTGCTTTATCGGTCATCACCTCATTGTTGAACGGAATTTTCAATGATAGTGAAGATTAAAAACAGAAATTAAATATTCAATAAAAACCCTTGAAATCATTCAAGGGTTTTTTGTTGGTTTTCGATGAAGGATTTTTTAAAATTTGTAATCAATACCCAAAGTGAAGTTTCTCGGTTTTGTAGTGAATCCTATGACATCCACATATTTTTCGTTGAAAATATTTGCAACAAATCCGTAAGCCGAAAGTCTTGATGTTATTTTTTGATTAACATGAAGATTCACAAGGTTGTAAGCATCATTGGTTACAGATGCCACCGAATAGGTCGTCATATCGTAATAGGAATCTTGTGTTTTAGAATTCCATTGATGCGAAATCAAAATATCTGTAAATCGAAGTGGTTTGATTTTGATGAAAGAATTGATTCGTTGCTTTGGTTGACGAAGCATGGTTTCTGGCTTTTCTTTTTCAACAAAGCTGAAGTTTCCACCCAATTGGATGGCAGGAATAATTTGGTAATCCGCACCAATTTCAAAACCCTTTACTTTGTTACTTTCGACATTCAGGAATTGACCATAATAATTGATGAAATCGACAGTCTGATACGTGAAGACATTTTCCTCCGTTCTCTGAAATAGGTTTGCATTGAAATTCCATTTTTGATTCTTTTCACCAAAGTTAAGGTCGATTTCGTGAGATTCGTTGGTCTCAGGCTTCAAATCGAAATTAGGAAGAACCCAAGGCGTTTGACCAAAATTTTGATACAAAGTAGGAGCAATGAAGGCAGTTCCGTAGGAATAGCCAATTTTGTAGTAATGTTGGTCGGTTTCCTTCAATAAAAATGGGTTTACAGAATATACCCAATGATTTCCAAATTTAGAATGGTCCGTAAATCTGGTTCCCAATTGAAGGTTAAAGATACTGTATTTCAAATTCGCTTTTAGGAAACCATCAAAGTTGTTGTAATGGGTATCTTTTTTACTGAAAACTTCCTCTAAATCATTTCCTGACCAAGGTTTTTCGGCATAGCTCATCGCTTGGTTTTCATATTGAATTCCACCAATAACATTTAGAAAATCATTAATTTTCTGATAATGATACAATTCTAAAAATGTATCCTCTCCTTTGTAATTGTAGAAATCAGCATAAGCATTGTTCCAAGCATCTTGCGTCCTTCGCTCATTTGCGGAATAGCGAGAGTTAAAGGTGGTTTTACCATTTTTTGTGGTGAAATTTGCATTTCCGGAAAGTGTCCATAATTGGTCGTAGTTACGATAAGTTCCGTCTGAGAATGCACCATTGTCATAGTGATAGAAATGATGATTGTAAGTAGAACTGATATTAGCATCAAATTTTCCTTTATTAAAGCCAATTCCAGCAGAAATATTCTGTTTTTCCCAACCATCTTTTTCGAAGTCTACGCCTTCAGCGGAAGATAATCCTTCTGACTTTTCGTTGAAGCCATTCACTTGATAAGAAAAGTGGTTGAGTTTTCCTCTGATTCCTGCATTTTGGGCATAGGTGTCAAAAGAGCCACCTCTCAAACCAACTAGACCTTCAATTTTCTTTGAGCTATTCTTTTTCGTTGTGATATTGATGACGGAAACTGTTGCATTGCTTCCGTAAAGCACCGATGAAGCTCCATTAAGAACCTCGATGGATTCTACATTTTCTAATGATAGCAATCGCAAATCCGATAGATTGTAGTCGTTTCCGGTGACGTCTTTGAGCGGGATTCCATCAATGAGAACGAGGACGTTGGCATTTTTACCACCTCGTATTTTCATGGACTTGGGTTCTGGATTGTTGTTGAGGTTACCAGTAATTTGAAATCCCGCAACACGGTTGAGCACATCGGTAAGTGATTGACCTTTGTAGTCTTCTAATTCTTTACTTGTAAGAAGGGTGACGTTTTTTCCAGACTGATACGCTGGATGTTTGATTTTTGAAGAAATGCTTACTTCTTCAATGGATTTCTCCTGATGTTGAGAGAATGCGGTTGTAGTGACGACAAGCATTGCTCCAACAAAAATGATTTTTTTGTTCATAAATTCTTTTTGTTAAAGTTTACTTATCGGAAAAATGGTGCGATTCCAGAGACGAGTAAGAAATTACACGTTTCCAAACTTCACTTTTCCTCCGAAAGCGTTTGATTTTTAGGAACTCAGTAAGGTCTCCTGACTTTCACATTTTCTGCGCCTTCCCGAAGTTTTTCAGTGGCTTTTTGCAGAAAATTATTTGAGATGCTTCTACAAGCTCAGCATGACAAAGTGATTTACAGTTGCGGGGACAGTCCGTGATTTGCACACGATTCCCTTTTCCGAATTCGGCGGTAAAGATACTTAAACTTGGTTAGATATCTTTTCTATTATCTATTTATTTAAAAAAAAGAAACCTTCAAAGAAAAGAACTTTGAAGGTTTTAGTTGAACACTGAAAATCTTTAATTAAGAATTTTCAGGGGTATGACCATACATTTTGTTGTACAAATTGATGAATCGCTCTTTAATCGCTTTTCTTTTGAGTTTCATTGTTGGAGTAAGAAGTCCGTCTTCAACGCTCCAAACTTCTGGAGTTAGTTCAATTCTTTTCACTTGTTCCCAGCTTCCCAAAGTAGCATTAAGTTTGTCTATTTCTTTTTCGATTCTGTCTTTTAATTCCTTGCTACTTGCAATTTCCTCATGGGTTTTACCAATGTTAATGTGATGTCTTTCGGCCCACATTTGAGCAAAATGGAAATCAGGTTGTACAAAAGCGCAAGGCATCTTTTCACCATCACCAACCACCATAATTTGTTCGATAAACTTAGAAGCTTTAGCCAAATTTTCGATGACTTGGGGTGCAACATACTTTCCACCCGAAGTTTTGAACATTTCTTTCTTTCTATCGGTAATGAAAAGGAAATTTTCGTCATCAAGATGTCCAATATCTCCTGTTTTGAAGTAACCATCTGCCGTAAAAGCTTCTTTGGTTAATTCCTCATTGCCATAATAACCGATAAAGACGGAAGGTCCTTTTACAGAAATTTCGCCGTCGGCTTGAATTTTAACATCTAAATTCTTCAAAGGTTGTCCAACACTTCCTACTTTTATTTTTTCAAAAGAGTTCACCGAAATTACTGGTGATGTTTCCGTAAGACCGTATCCCTCCAAAATTGGAATTCCAGCATTTTGAAACAAAAGATTTAATCTCGTCGATAGCGCAGCAGAGCCACAAACCAAAGTTACAATCTCCCCACCAAGTCCTTCTCTCCACTTTTTGAAAACCAACTTGTCGGCAATAATTTCCTTAAGTCCCGAAGGTTTGCTGATTTTTTTTTTAGTTTCATTAACTGACAATGCCCAAAGGAAAATTTTACTTTTGAGACCACCTGCATCAGTTCCTTTGTCGTAGATCTTGTCATATACTTTCTCTAACAATCGCGGAACAACGCTCATGTAGTTAGGTTTGATTTCTCTGATGTTATCACCCATCTTTTCGATGCTTTCTGCAAAATAGATAGAAAATCCATTGTGAGAGAAGAGATAGAAAAGCAGACGTTCAAAAATGTGACAAATCGGAAGGAAGCTCAATACTCTGGTATCTTTGTAATCCAACCCTTTTTTTCTTGGAATTCGCGGATTAGAAGCTAATACATTCGATACAATATTGTGATGAGAAAGCATTACTCCTTTGGGTTTTCCTGTCGTTCCAGAGGTGTAAATGATCGTTGCTAAATCTTCTTGATTGATCGTTTTGGAAATATCTTCGACCTCGTTTTGGGTAGCATCATCTTCGCCTAAGTCCATTACTTCGTTCCAGTTCGCGCATCCGTCAATTTCGTCAAAAGAGAAGATTCCTTGTAATGAAGGGACGCTATCTTTAATTTGTAGAACTTTTTCTAAAAGATCCACATCCGAAAGAAAACAGAATTTAACTTCGGCATTGTTGAAAATATAAAGATAATCTTCTGGCGAAATGGTCGGATAGACTGGGACAGAAACTGCACCGATTTGAGAAATTCCCAAGTCGATGACCGCCCACTCAGTCCTGGTTGCAGTCGTAATAAGGGCAATTTTGTCACCAGGTTTGATGCCTAATTTCAGTAACCCTCGAGAAACTTTGTTTCCCATGTTAATAAACTCCAGTGTAGACGTTTTTTTCCATTTGCCAAAATATTTTGTGACAAACATGTCGTCTTTGGGGAAATTTTTATGGGCTTGATGTGCAAAATCAAATATTCTTTTTATCGACATTATAATATCAAATTATTATTAATAATGGTAAAAATATTAATTTAAATGTGATATGCAAAATCATTTTTCTAATTATATCAAATATTGTAAATTTACGAACCTATTAAAATCAAATAAATTATATGGACTTTAATCTTACAGAAGAGCAGATTATGATTCAACAAGCTGCGCGAGATTTTGCGCAGACTGAACTTTTACCAGGAGTGATTGAGAGAGATACTCATCAGAAGTTTCCTGCAGAACAAGTAAAGAAGATGGGAGAAATGGGATTTCTCGGTATGATGGTGGACCCAAAATACGGTGGTGCAGGTATGGACAGCATCTCTTACGTTTTGGCGATGGAGGAAATTGCAAAAGTTGACGCATCTGCTGCGGTAGTGATGTCTGTAAATAACTCTTTGGTATGTGCAGGAATGGAAAAATTCTGTACTGAAGAGCAAAAACAAAAATATCTTGTTCCATTAGCAAGTGGAGAGGTGATTGGTGCTTTTGCATTATCTGAGCCAGAAGCGGGTTCTGATGCAACTTCTCAGAAGACTACTGCTGTTGATATGGGAGATTATTATCTCTTGAATGGAACCAAAAACTGGATTACCAATGGTGGAAATGCATCTACTTATTTGGTGATAGCTCAAACTAACCCAGAGAAAAGGCATAAAGGAATCAGTGCTTTTATCGTAGAGAAAGGTTGGGAAGGTTTTGAAATCGGCCCAAAAGAAGACAAATTAGGAATCAGAGGAAGTGATACGCATTCTTTGCTATTTACTGATGTTAAAGTTCCAAAAGAAAACCGAATTGGAGAAGATGGATTTGGATTCAACTTTGCAATGGGTGTTTTGAATGGTGGTAGAATTGGTATTGCTTCTCAAGCTTTAGGAATTGCAAGTGGAGCTTATGAATTAGCTTTGAAATATGCTAAAGAAAGAAAAGCTTTTGGTACGGAAATTATCAATCATCAGGCAATTGCTTTCAAATTAGCAGACATGGCCACACAAATTACTGCAGCGAGAATGTTATGCTATAAAGCCGCTGTTGAAAAGGATGAAGGAAAAGATATCTCGGAAAGTGGGGCGATGGCAAAACTATATGCATCTCAAGTGGCTATGGATACTACTATTGAAGCAGTTCAAATCCACGGTGGTTACGGTTATGTTAGAGAATATCATGTAGAACGTATGATGCGCGATGCTAAAATCACTCAAATCTATGAGGGAACTTCTGAAATCCAAAAAATTGTGATTTCGAGGAGTATCGCAAAAAAATAGAATTTACTTTTTTAAAGTAAGTTGAAGTAAAAAACGCAAGGTTCGAAGGGGTTTTATACCGATTTGTATTGAATATCTTTTGTACGAAAAGGTGCTTTGTATAGCCAAATTTGTATTCCTTTTGTTGAGTGCAACGACTTTGCGAACATAAAAGCTTAGAATGGATTACAAAATCTTTGTGAGCTTTGCGATTAGATTTTCAAATAGAGGAATTTATTTGTTAGTTAAATTTTTGCTCAAGCTTATTTTGAGAAATCGAAATTATAAAAGCCAGAATTACAATAAGTATTCTGGCTTTTTTATTTTCCTAAAATGAGAAGATTCAATTTTACATTCTTCCATCATCCATCACCCATCACCCATCATCTCCCTATTTAAACTCATTCAAAATAGTCTGATTATGATAAAGGTCTTATTCTGATTTTAGACTAAGATTTGCTAATTAGGTAAATTCGTGTGAAAAATTACACAAAAGAGATAAAATCACGTGAAACATTTATGTTTAGTGGTTTTGTCGAGGTTGTGTTCCTTTAAAATAAAATTTAAATGAGTTTTACGAACACAGATTTAACACAATTAGCCAATTTAGAAGAACACAGTAAAGGGACTGGTTCTGTAAGGAAAAGTAAGCCAGAATACGTTCATTTTTTTCCACCTTGTAATCAAGCTTGTCCTGCAGGCGAGAATATTCAGGAGTGGTTGGCTCTTGCCCAAGATGGCAAAATAGAAGATGCTTGGAAAAAATTAACTGAACAAAATCCGTTACCAGCAATTCATGGTAGGGTTTGTTATCATCCATGTGAAAGCTCCTGTAATAGGAAAGATTTGGATAGTTCGGTGAGTATTCATGCCGTCGAACGATTTTTGGGAGACGAAGCTTTAAAAAATAATTGGCAATTTTCACCGGTCACTTTTTCTACTGGGAAAAAAATTATGATTGTTGGAGCAGGACCTTCTGGACTTTCGGCCGCTTATCATCTCAGAAGATTAGGTCATGAAGTGACGGTTTTCGAAGCTGGTCCTGTTGCTGGTGGAATGATGAATTTCGGTATTCCTGCATACAGAATGCCACGCGAAATTCTTCAAGCTGAGATTAAAAAAATCGAAAATTTCGGGGTTAAAATTAATTTAAACTATAAAGTCACTGACATTCTTAAAGAAAAAGCGGATGGTGGTTTCGATGCTGTTTTTGTAGCGATTGGAGCTCATATTGCGAAGAAAGTCAATATTCCTGCTCAAGAAGCTAGCAAAATTTTAGATGCGGTTTCATTCCTTAAAGATGCTGATGAAAACAGTGAAAACAAGCCACTTTTAGGTAGAAGAGTTGCGATTTATGGTGGTGGAAATACCGCGATGGATGCGGCAAGAACTGCTAAAAGATTAGGTGCAGATGAAGCGATGATTATTTATAGAAGAGACAGAGAACATATGCCTGCGCACGAATTTGAAGCGGATGAAGCTTTAAGTGAAGGCGTGAAAATTCACTGGTTGAGTTCTATTAAAAATATGGAAACGTCTTCTATTACTGTTGAAAAAATGAAAGTAGTAGATGGGAAAGCTGTTCCAACTGGTGAATATGAAACTTTGGAAGCGGACTCGTTGATTTTGGCTTTAGGTCAGGAAGCGGATACCGATTTCTTAAAAAATATTGAAGGGATTACCTTCAAAGAAGATGGTTCTACAGTGGATGTCAATGGAGCAATGATGACTGGTTATCCTGGAATTTTTGCAGGAGGAGATATGGTTCCAAGTGAGAGAACTGTAACGATTGCGACTGGTCATGGTAAAAAAGCAGCCAGAAATATTGATGCTTGGTTGAAAAATTCTACTTACGAAAAGCAAGCTAACAATCCTGTGGTTAAAGTGGACCAGTTACAGATTTGGTTCAAAACTAATGCGGCTGCGAGACAACAACAACATTTAGAAATTGAAAAAGCAGTTGAAACTTTCGAAGAGATTGTTGGAGGTTACACGACTGAAGAAGCGATGTACGAAGCGCAAAGATGCCTTTCTTGTGGAAATTGTTTCGAATGCGATGGTTGCTTTGGAGCATGTCCTGAAGGAGCGATTTCTAAAAATGGAAAGGGCGAAGGTTATACCATTAACTATGACTTGTGTACGGGTTGTGCCGTTTGCGCAGAGCAATGTCCGTGTCACGCTTTAGATATGGTTTCCGAAAAATAATTGAAAATGGAGAATTGAGAGTTGAGAATTAATTTTTCACTTTCAATTTTCAACTCTCAACTTTCAATTAAAGAAATTTTCAACTCTCAATTAATTAAAAAATGAATCAAAATAAAATAATTTCTACAATCGACGGTAACGAAGCTGCGGCGTATATTGCGTACAGAGTCAACGAAGTCTGCGCCATTTATCCAATTACGCCTTCTTCTACAATGGCTGAATTAGCAGATGAATGGGCTTCAAAACAAGTGAAAAATATTTGGGGAAATGTCCCTGAAATCATCGAAATGCAAAGTGAGGGTGGTGCTGCAGGTACTGTTCACGGTTCGCTTCAAGTGGGAGCGTTGACTACGACTTTCACGGCGTCTCAAGGATTGATGTTGATGCTTCCTAATATGTACAAAATTGCAGGCGAATTAACGAGTGCCGTTTTTCATGTGGCAGCGCGTTCTTTGGCAGCGCAAGCGTTGTCTATTTTTGGTGACCATCAAGATGTAATGGCGGCAAGAACTACAGGTTTTGCGATGCTCTCTTCTGCAAGTGTTCAGGAAGCGCATGATATGGCATTAATTGCACAGGGAACGACGTTAAGAGCAAGAATCCCTTTTATCCATTTCTTTGATGGATTTAGAACATCTCACGAAGTGAACAAAATTCATTTACTGAGTGATGACCAAATCCGAGCGATGATTGACGATGAATTGGTAATTGCACACCGAAATAGAAGTCTTAATCCAGACAATCCTTTTGTTAGAGGTACCGCGCAGAATCCTGACGTTTATTTCCAAGGTAGAGAAACTTCCAATCCGTTCTATGCTAAAATTCCTACTATTTTAAAGGAAGAAATGAAGAAATTCTCTGAAGTTTCGGGAAGAACTTATGCGCCTGTCACTTATTTTGGACATCCAGAAGCGGAGAATATCATCGTGATTATGGGTTCTGGTGTTGAAACGGTTATCCCAACTTCTGAATATTTAAATCAAAATGGAGAAAAGACGGGGGTTTTAAAAATTTCATTGTTCAGACCTTTCCCAAGTGAAGATTTTATTTCTGTTCTTCCAAAATCGGTGAAGAAGATTGCGGTTTTAGACCGAACTAAAGAACCTGGAAGTAACGGAGAACCTTTGTATCAAGATATTTTGGTTTGCTTGACTGAAGCGTTAACCAACGGAAGTATTGAGCAAATGCCAAAAGTAATTGGTGGCCGTTATGGATTGTCTTCTAAAGAGTTTACACCAGCAATGGTGAAAGCGGTTTATGATAATTTAAAAGCTGAAAAACCTAAAAATCATTTCACGGTTGGTATCGTGGATGATGTGAGTTTTACGAGTATTGATGTCGATTATGATTTCAAATTAGATGACAGCGGTTGGACTCAGGCTCTTTTCTTTGGATTGGGTGCGGATGGAACTGTTGGTGCTAATAAAAATTCAATTAAAATTATTGGCGAAAATACCGACCTTTCGGCGCAAGGTTATTTCGTTTACGACTCTAAAAAATCGGGTGCGAAAACGGTTTCTCACTTACGTTTCGGTCACGAACCGATTGAAGCTCCATATTTAATTTCAAAAGCTGATTTTATTGCTTGTCATTTCTTCAAATTTTTAGAAAATGAAGATATGTTGAGCTTTGCGAAAGATGGCGCTAAATTTTTATTGAATTCACACTATCCAAAAGATGTGGTTTGGAATCATTTGCCTTACCGAGTTCAGCAACAAATTATTGAGAAAAAAATCCGACTTTTTGTAATCGATGCTAATGATGTAGCGGTAAAAACCGGAATGCGTGGTAGAATTAATACCATTATGCAGACTTGTTTCTTCGAACTTTCTGGCGTTTTACCAGAGGAAGAAGCGATTAAGCAAATCAAAAAAGCGATTGAAAAAACGTATATCAAAAAAGGTCAAGCTGTAGTTGATAAAAACTTCTTGGCTGTTGACCAGACTTTAGCGAATTTATTTGAAGTCGAAATCCCGAATACGGTTACCGCTGAAAAAGGAGAGGAACAAACCATTGATGAAAATGCCCCAGATTTTGTGAAAAACATCACATACAAAATGATGGTTGGTAAAGGTGATGACTTACCTGTAAGTGCAATTCCTGCGGATGGAACGTATCCAAATGGAACCACAAAATGGGAAAAGCGTAATATTTCTGACAATGTTGCTACTTGGAATTCGGATATCTGCATCCAGTGTGGAAACTGTAGTTTCGTGTGTCCTCACTCTGTTATTCGTTCTAAATTTTATCATAAAGATTTATTGCAAGAAGTTCCTGAAGGTTTCCAATCGGCACCAATTAATGCGAGAGGTTTCCCTGAAACTAAATTCACGCTTCAAGTTTATGAGGAAGATTGCACCGGTTGTAAATTATGCTACGAATCTTGTCCTGTCATCGACCAAGAAAACTCTGAATTAAGAGCGATTAATATTTTGCCTAAAAATCCAGACCTCAAAAAGCAAAGAGCGGTTGTTTCTTATTTTGAACAGTTGCCAATTCACGAAAAAAATATGGTGAATTATTCCACCGTTCACGGTGTACAGTTCTTAGAGCCAATGTTTGAGTTTTCGGGAGCTTGTTCAGGATGTGGAGAAACGCCTTACATTAAAGTGTTGACTCAGCTTTTCGGAGATAGATTGATGGTGGCTAATGCAACAGGTTGTTCTTCTATTTTTGGAGGAAATTTACCAACCACACCTTGGAGTTCTAACTCGAAAGGAAAAGGTCCAGCTTGGAGTAATTCGTTATTCGAGGACAATGCGGAATTTGGTTTAGGGATGAGACTTTCAGCTGATAAGCAATTGCAAATGGCACATCAATACGCTGAAAAATTAAAACCAGAATTAGGAGAAGATTTCATCAATGAAATTATTAATGCCCCTCAAAAATTAGAAAGTCAAATCAATAAACAACGCGAAAGAGTTGAAATCTTGAAAAGCAGACTTCAAAACTCTGAAAATCCAGATGCAAAACATTTGTATTCTTTAGCTGACCATTTGGTTCACAGAGCGGTTTGGTTGATTGGTGGTGATGGTTGGGCTTATGATATTGGTAGTGGTGGTCTTGACCACGCACTTTCAACAGGACGAAATATCAATGTTTTGGTTTTAGATACCGAAGTTTATAGTAACACGGGTGGACAAAGTTCTAAAGCGACACCAACTGCGGCGTCAGCCAAGTTTGCAACTGCAGGAAAACGAGTTGGTAAAAAGGATTTAGCAATGCAAGCGATTTCTTATGGTAATGTTTATGTGGCAACCATTGCAATGGGAGCTAATCCTCAGCAAACGCTTTTAGCTTTGCGTGAAGCAGAAGCTTATGACGGACCATCTTTGATTTTGGCTTATAGTCATTGTATTGCTCACGGAATTGACATGGAAAAAGGTTTGACTCAACAAAAAATGGCAGTTTCAAGTGGATATTGGCCGTTGATAAGATTTAATCCAGTTTTAAGAAAGAAAAACGAAAATCCATTCGTGTTAGACTCAATTCGTCCAAGGATTCCGTTTGAAGAATATGCTTACAACGAATTGAGATACCGCGTGTTAAAACAAACTCAGCCAGATGACGCAGAACAACTGATGAAGTTGGCTCAGGAGATTGTTGACCTTCGTTGGAAAACGTACGAAGACATGGCTTCACTGGGAGCTGAGAACTTCCAACCGACGTATTAATATAAAACTCCCGAATCATTCGGGAGTTTTTTCTTTTTTTTAAAAATAGTTTTGGAAGAATTAATTAAATTAGCACAAAAATATAATCATGAAAAAGTTTTGGATTTTTCTTACGGTGTTTATTGTCCTAGTTTTAGGTCTATTTGTTTTTTATAAATATTTCTTTGTTTTTGGTGATGGGGTGAAGTCTGGTTACCTTAATTATGTGGTATATAAAGGCAATGTTTTCAAGACGTATGAAGGAAAGTTAATCCAGCAAGGTTTTGGTGGAAGCAATAAGACGGGCGCTTTACAGAGCTATGAGTTCGAATTTTCAATTGTAGATGAAGCTGTTTTCAAGCAGTTGGAGCAAAATAGTGGAAAATATTTTGACCTACACTATAAAGAATATCACGGTACTATTCCTTGGAGAGGGAATAGCGTATATGTGGTTGATAAAGTGGTCAGCATGAAATAATGAGTTGCCGTCAAATTTTGACGGCTTTTTTATCGCTTTTTCTATATATTTAGACCATGAAAGAATTTTTTGAAAAAAGAGGTCAGCTTATTCACTTGATATCACTGATTTTAATTGTGATTTCGGTTTTTGTGTATGATAATGTCGCTTTGAAGTTTGGGATTCTACTTCTTGGAATTATTGGATTGTGCGCCAGTTATTATTTCAAAGGAAAAAAGTCTCTTTTTTACTTTTTCGTTTTTCTAATGATTGTTGCGGTAGCCGGTTTTGTATTAATGCAAAACGGATTAATCCCGAAGTTAAAAGGGGGCTAAGATTCTAAAACTTCAGCAAGTTTTTGGGTTAAATTTCGTCTGGAAAATTCTTGGATATTTCCTGAATTTCCAGCTTGTTTTCCCTCTTTCCAAAGTTGATATTGTTCTAAAATAAACGCTTTTATAGTCGACTTATCATCGTATGAAAAATGCTTTCCAGCTTGAGTTTTGTTAAGGATTTTTTCGACATCAGCATCCTTTGGTCCAAAAGAAAGAATGGTTTTCCCAGTCGCCAGATATTCGAATATTTTTCCAGGGATAATGCCTTTGGAACTTTCTTGAGGAAAATTGGTGATAAGAAGCATGTCAGAATTTTCCATTTCTTGAAAAGCTTCTTGATGCGCCAGATAACCAAGATTGTTAACTGAATTCTTAAGTGCAGAATTCTCGATGTTCTCCAAAATTTTCTCGTCCACTTTTCCAACCCATTTCAGTTCGAAATCATTTTTGAATTCGGGATTCTCTTCAATGATTTCCGCTAATGTTTTCCACAGATTTTCTGGATTTCTTAGCTGCTCCAAAACACCCACGTAACTTAAAGTGAATTTTGATTTGATTGGATTCGTCATGCTGAGCGTAGCCGAAGCATCAAAACCATTGGTAATACAGACTGCATTTGCTCCTTTTTTAGCAAAATTTTCTGCATCTGTATAACTTGTTGCTAAAGTGATATCAGCATTTCTAAAAACTTTTGACTCCAATTCTCGGTGCTTTTTGTCCGAACTTTTGGTGAGCATCAGATGTTTGTAGTACGAGATTTCTGTCCAAGGGTCTCGGAAGTCCGCAATCCATTTGATTTTTGGAAATTTTTCTTTGATTCCCAAACCAATTAGGTGTAAGGAATGTGGAGGCCCCGTTGTGACAATCGCATCAAAGTGATGCTCTTGGATATATTTTTTTAAAAACTCAATAGATGGTTTTACCCAAAAAACTCTTGCATCTGGAATAAAGAAATTACCTCGAATCCAAATCGAAATTTTAGAGGTTAATGACTGATTTTTTCCAACATCAAACTGTCCTCCTTTGAATTTTTTGTTCTTCTTACTGAGTTGTTCGGCAATCTGATAGGGTTCCCAAATTTTGGTTTTTATAATATCCAGATCTTCTGGAACTTCTTTTTCTAACGTAGCATCAACCAAAGGATAGCTTGGATTTTCGGGTATGAAAATCGTTGGTTTCCAACCAAATTCTGGTAAATATTTGACAAACTTCAACCAACGCTGTACGCCTGGTCCTCCAGCTGGAGGCCAATAGTAAGTGATGATGAGGATTTTTTTTGGTTGGCTGTCCATTTATTCTTTATTGGTCATGACAAACAGTAATTGCTATATTGAGTAAAATAGAAATATTGTATGCAATCCTTTTCGGAGTTCAAAACTATGAAAGGGTTGTGTGTGTTTATGCTTTCGCTATTTCTCCTTTCTTTTCCTTTTTGAAAATCCACCATATTCCACCAGCTGACAGCAAAATAAATAATCCGAAAGCAATCATCGAAATTATTTTCCCGGTGTGAATCACTTCTGGATCAAAGACCATTCTTACCCTATGATTTCCAGCTGGAACGTGTACTGCTCTTAACAAGTAATCTGCTTTGATGTAAGGGACTTCTTGTTCGTCAACCAAAACTTTCCAACCATACGGATAGTAGATTTCCGAAAAGACCGCCAATTGAGGTGTTTTTGACTGGGTTTTATATTCTAATTCGTTGGCTTCATAATTTTTTAACTCAATAGTAGCGGTACTGTCTTTTTCCATTTTTTTGTTTTGGAAGTAAGACTTGTCGGATTCACCAATAACCGCGATTCTTTTGGAGTCGATTTCTCCGATTTTAGCAATTTCGTCGTTTGGATTTTTGGCATACATAACTTCGGATACAAACCAAGCATTACCATTGGTGTAAGGATTTGGAATTGCTTGCGGTTTTTCGGTATCTCCAAAAATCATGTATTTTGTATTTAACAAATTCAAAATTTTTGGAATTTTCACGCTATCCATTTTACTGAAGTAAGTATTGATAAGGTCATCGTAGCGACGTAGTTTCACTGCGTGATATCCTCCAATCGAAGATTTGAAATAAGATGTATTGGTTTCTCCAAATGTTCCCAAAACCTGATTGTAAATACGATAGTGACCTTTATCTTTTTCAGCAATCGTTTCTAAAGTCTTATTGACATTAGCATTGACCAACAATTGTTGAAGACTGGGATTTTCTCCTGCTTTTTCAATCATCAAATCCGAAACCTCCGTTTGGAAAGGTTGTTCTGCAAAAACTTTGTCTACAAAGTTATCGTCATTGAGGTATCTTTTGTTAACACTCCATAGGTCGAAGAAACTTACCAAACCGATGATAACCAAGGCGATGTTTTGATTGAGTTTCTTTTTCAGAGCGAAGAAAATAGCTGCCGAAACAATAGCGATATATAGTATGGCTTTGATGGCGTCTGTTTTGAACATTTCGTAACGCACATCAACAAAGTAGCTTAAAATATAGTCAGGTAAATACTCCTTTTCGTTTTCGGTTGCAAAACCTAAAATCGATTTTGCTCCTGCAAATAAAATGATGGTAATTCCTAAAACAACGCTTGAAACAATCAGAAAAGTTTTTTGTTTTTTCTCTTCGGAAAGGTCTTCGTCTTGATGGAAAAGTCTATATAATCCTAAAATGGCTATTAAAGGAAATAGTAATTCGACAACGACCAAAATTGAACTTGGTGCACGGAATTTATTGTAAAAAGGAACGAAATCAATGAATAAATCAGAAAGCGGCATAAAGTTACTTCCCCACGCAAGTCCAACAGTCAGAATGGTTGCACCTACAATCCAATAACGATATTTTTTGCGAGCAAGGAAGAATCCTAAAATCGCCAAAAATACGACAACAGCACCTTGATAAGCAGGACCGGAAGTTCCGGGTTGGTCGCCCCAATAAGTTAAGCTCCCGAATCCTCTCGAAATTCTGTCCATTTCTTCTTGAGAATTTACATTTTCCTGTATCATCGATTGTACTGTGGAAGTCATTTCTTCAGCTTCTGGTTCGTTGCTACCACCTCCCATTAATCTTGGAATGAAGAGATTAAGCGTTTCCATCTTTCCATAACTCCACGCCAAAAGACTCTCTTTATCCATTCCGTTGTCACCTCCTTTTTGGCCTTCGTTGGTTAAAATTTGCTTTCCACGAACTGTTTCTTTAACATATTCGGCGTTAGCCATAATCCTTTGAGAGTTCATTCCCACACCTAAGATAAAGGCAAAACCGATGATTCCTGTAGAAATAAGGAAATGCTTCATATCTGTTTTCTTGGTCACCGCTCTTAATAATTCCGAAAGGAAAAGGAACCCAAGGGCAATTAACAAGTAATAGGTCATCTGAGGGTGGTTAGCCGCCATTTGTAATCCCATAAATAAGGCAGTAGTGATGAAGCCGAGAATGTATTTTCGTTGGATATAGACCATCAAAATCCCAGCAAGAAGTGGGGCAAAATAGGCAATGGTATGGACTTTTCCGTTATGACCTGCTGCAATAATAATATAAAAATAAGTCGAAAGGCCAAAGAACGTTGCTCCTAACAAAGCGTATTTCCAGTTTTTGACAACGACCATTCCCAAAAGGAAGAATCCTGCAAAAAGGACAAAAAGATAGTTAACAGGTTTGGGCAAAAACATAATAATATCATCAATTTTTTTGATGATATCACCTCGAAACTGCGACCCCATTTGATAAGTCGGCATCCCTCCAAACATCGAGTCACTCCAATAGGTTTCTTTATCGTTATGGTCTCGATAGTCCAAAAGTTCTTTTGCTCCTCCTTTGTACTGAACAATATCATGCTGGAATAACTGTTTTCCAGTAATTACAGGACTGGCATATAGATATCCGATGATGATGAACAAGATTAAGCTACCAACAATATATATGAGGTTTTTGTTTTTGGTCATAGGTCTACTTTTTGTTTTTGGCTCCTTTGCGATTAAGCGTTTTTTCCTTTATTATCGTCTTTCACTTCTTCGTAATCAACGGTCTCTGCATCCCAATTTAATTTCTTATCTCGATTTTTCTCGGTTTTTTTCTGAGAGGGATTGTTTTGATTAGGGTTTGGAAAATTTTTATAAAACTGATTAAAGAATATCCTCTTCAAGATGTTCCAAGAGAAGAATACAACTATGGTGGCAATCAGTAAAAAAAATAAGAATTTCATGATTGTATTAAGGGTTTACAACAATGGAAGTTACGGTAGTATTAGTCATCGATTGGCTTTGTTTGCCATCGCTTAAAGTTTCTTTTTGTTCTGTCTTAACGTTAATTTTTTGGTCAAGAATCCATCCGGAATTAATATCAAATCTCATAGTCCCATTTTGGGTAAGCTCAGAACTCATACTTCTTGTTACCTCACCTTGAGACTGTTTGTCTGATTTTCTTGGGATTCCTCCACTGATGGCAATTTCGGCAACACCATTTTCAACTTTCTTTAAAGTGTAATTAGTATTGATTTTTACTGAGCCATCTTCAGATGCTTTTTCGGTTACCGTCCAAGTTTGACCTAATTTTGCTCCACCTTTTGGGAGAATAAAGAAATTTTTTGTGAATTGGTCTTTGAGAACAGCTTCGTTAAAGCTTGCTTTGGTCTGCTCTGTAAAGAATTTTCTCGCTTGAGGATCTTTTGTTAAGCTATTGACTGTGTTAGAAAATTTGGTGTAGATAGCATCAAATCCTGTTATAGAAATGATTTCGCCATTTTCCTTCATTTTCATATTCAACTTATTTCCATTAAGCGCCTTATCCATCGCCCATTGTTCTTTTTCTTCTTTTACAGTTGGACTAGGCTTCTGAGTATCGATAACAACAGTCTTTCCTTCGGCAGTATATGTTGTTTTTTTCGAAATAAAATTGACAGCCATATCATATACTCCGTCTTTGAAATCATTAACAGTGAAAGTTACAACGTCACTTGATTCCCTGCTCATGCTTTGCTTTTTTCCTGTCGAAATAGCGGCAGTGTTACTTTCCTTCTGAACTGTGGTGAAGGGATAAGTTTTTCCTTTTTCGAGTTTCAAAGTTTGAGTGTAAACTCCAGCCGAATCTTTGATGGCGGCTTTGGCGGCCATTTCTTTGACGATTTTTAAAGAATCTTCAGCTGAACTAGCTTCAATTTTGATGGTATCTCCTGTTACTGGGTCAATTTTTGTGATGGTTTTTTTATCTTGTTTACAAGCCACTAAAGTCAAGCTTAATAGTGTTATCGCTGTGATTTTTTTCATTTAAATTTAATTTTATTCTAACAATGGGTATTTTGTAATCCCCAATTGTTTCAATTTTTAACTTTTTTTATGTTTTTTTTCTTTCTTTGACTATGGTTGAAGCCTTTGTCTTAAGCCTTCGTATAATATAGCTCCGCAAGCAACAGAGACATTAAGACTTTGGGTTTTTCCAACAATGGGTAACTTTATTTTTTCGTCAGAGTGATGAAGCACTTCTTTTGAAATCCCAGTTTCTTCGTTCCCCATCACAATGGCGCAAGGCTCTTTGAAGTCAACATCATAGATAAGATTCTGTGCTTTTTCTGTAGCTGCAAATACTTTGATTCCACTTTGTTGAAGAAAATCTACGGTATGAGCGAGATTTTTTTCTTTACAGATTTTGATGTTATACATAGCTCCAGCGGAGGTTTTGATCGCGTCAGAATTCATAGGAGCAGCTCCTTTTTCTGGAATAATGACTGCATCTACACCTACGCATTCTGCTGTTCTACAGATAGCTCCAAAATTTCGAACATCGGTTAATCTATCTAAAATTAAAAGAAATGGAGTTCTTCCTTCTTCGAATATTTGAGGTAAAACGTCTTCTATTTTTTCAAAAGGCACATCGGAGATGAAGGCCACCACACCTTGGTGATTTTTTCTGGTAAAACGATTCAGTTTTTCAATAGGAACATAATTAGGTCTTATTTTGTTTTGCGCCAAAATAGTTTTGAGTTCGGCATAGATAGGACCTTGTAAAGCATTTTGAACAAATACTTTATCTATGGTTTTTCCTGCTTCTATAGCTTCGATCACGGGTCTTAACCCGAATATAAAATCGTCTTTTTTGTCTGTCATTTTGTTGATTAAGTTGTATGATTCATCACTTTCGTAATATTGGTCACTATTGAAATCTTTAGAATAATGAGCGAAATTGGAAAAGTGAAGTTTTTTTTAATTTTTAATTAAAATTTCTCGCCGAGAATAGCTCTTTTCTGTGCCATTGCATAACCATAATGCAAGCTTTCGTGCATATTATTGAAGATGATAGCATCTTGAATATTCTTGAGGTCTAATCCAAAACTTGTAGTATAAGAGGTATAATCCGAAAAGAAATTGGCGTCAAAATCTTTCATCAGAATTTTGGAAGTCTCCATCAATAAAAATCCTAAATCTTCTACCTCAGTTGCCGAAACATCAAGTTTTGGTAAGGTCCCTTTTTTGTAGGTGTCTATCCAATACTTATCTATTCGGAAGGGATTTCCACTGAGATAATAGCACAAAAGTTGTTGCGTAGCAACGGTGTGTGCAATGTTCCAATACATATTATTATTGAATCCATCAGGAATCAAAAGAAGCTCATTAAGAGGCACTTCTTCCAATAGGGTGAGTAGATTTTTTCTTACTTGTTTGTGGGCTGTAAAATGAAAATTCATCGCCAATATTTTAAGGTTCAAAAATAGGGTAATTAAGTGAGAATCACAACAAGAGAAACGCAAGAGAAAGGTTAGAAAAGTATTTTGTTTTTGTCTTTAGGTTGTTGTTGCAATATCAAAAACGGAGTATATTTGCATTTTTAACACATTTTAACTCAATATTGGCATTAATTATGTTGATTGATGCGGGTATTTATCGCAATTTTACATCTCGTTTTTTATTATAAAAGAATATGTCAGAATTACATCAAGCAGAGGATATTAAACAACTAAATGAAAGGGTAAGAGAACAGAATTACTTTTTTTCTCTTCTAAAACAAGAAATCAACAAAGTCATTATCGGACAAGAGTATATGGTAGACCGTTTGTTAATTGGTCTTCTGGGTAATGGCCACGTCTTGTTGGAAGGGGTTCCTGGATTAGCAAAAACTTTAGCAATTAAGACTTTGGCGGATGCGGTTGATGGGAAGTATTCTCGTATCCAATTTACTCCAGATTTATTACCTGCGGATGTGATTGGGACTCAGATTTATAATATCAAAGACAACGATTTTTCTATTAAGAGAGGTCCTATTTTTGCCAATTTTGTTTTGGCTGATGAAATTAACAGAGCGCCATCCAAAGTTCAGTCGGCGCTGTTAGAAGCCATGCAAGAAAAGCAAGTGACCATTGGTGATGAGACCATGGAATTGCCTAAGCCATTTTTGGTTTTAGCAACACAGAACCCTATTGACCAAGAAGGGACATACCTTTTGCCGGAAGCTCAGAGTGATCGATTTATGCTGAAGTGTAAAATTGATTATCCAGAGTTCGAAGACGAAAGAAAAGTGATGAGAATGGTTTCTACATCTCATATCCCTGAAATCAAACCTATCATCAATCTGAGTAATGTGGTGGCTGGAAAAAATTTGATTAACCAAATTTACCTTGATGAAAAAGTAGAAAAGTACATCTTGGATATGGTGTTTGCTACGAGATATCCTTCTAAATATGGTCTGTCCGAACTCAAAAATTATATCAATTTCGGAGCTTCGCCTCGTGCTTCGATTAATCTAGCGATTGCAGCGAGAGCAATGGCGTTCTTGAAGAACAGAGCATTTGTTATTCCTGAAGATGTTAAAGAGATTGCAAAAGATGTATTGAGACATCGTATTGGATTAAGCTTTGAAGCGGAAGCGGAAGAAGTGACTTCAGAACAAATTGTTGAGCGTATTTTGGGTCGAGTTCAAGCTCCGTAAAGATTCGATTGTTTGAAGGTTCAAAAGGTTCGAATAATTTGAAAGTTTGAAAAGAAACTGAAGGCTTCAAAAAGATTCAGCGGAGTTCAAAATTTCGTTTTAATCAAAAGTAAATAATTACTCATCAATCATCATTTATCAACTATCAATTATTATTTAAGGTGCAAGTCAAAGATATTGTCAAAAAAGTAAAACAAATAGAGATCCGTTCTAGAAAGAATTCGGAGGCTACTTTGATGGGGCAATATCATAGTGCATTCAAAGGGCAAGGGATGACTTTTTCTGAAGTTAGGCCTTATCAATTTGGTGATGAAATCAGAAGAATAGATTGGAACAAAACCGCTCGTTTCCGCGAACCCTACGTGAAGATTATGGAGGAGGAGCGTGAGTTGGTGATGATGCTTTTGGTTGATATTTCTGCCTCTATGGATTATGGAACCCACCTTCAGCTAAAGCGAGAATATGTTGCAGAAATTGCAGCAAGTTTGGGTTTTTCAGCGGCAGGTAATAACGATAAAGTAGGATTGATTCTATTTGCAGACAAGGTTTATAAGGTAATTCCACCAGCGAAAGGAAGAAAGCATATTTTAGCGATAGTGAGTAGTATTTTGTCAGCAGAATATGTTCCCGCTAAATCCAATATTGATGTGGCGATGCAATATATGATGGGGATTTTCAAGAGAAAATCTTTGGTTTTTATGTTTTCTGATTTTGAAGACGAATATGACCAAAAAAACCTAAAAGTTGTCGCCAAAAAGCACCAGTTTCTTGGTCTTAGAATCACTGACGAAAAGGATAACGAAATACCAGACATCGGATATACCTTGTTTCGAGATGTAGAAACAGGAAAGCAAATTTGGGTTAATACCTCGTCCAAAAGGTGGAGATATAATTTTGCTGAAAATCAAAAATTAAAAGTAAAAAAACTGAAAGACGATTTCGAAAATGCCTCTGCAGATTTATTAGATATCAAGGCAGGAGAGGATTATTCGAAATTTTTGTATCGATATTTCAAGAAAAAGTAAAATGCGAGAAGTGAGCATGAAGAAATCAGGATTTTTATTTTGGAACCTTTTGCAAAGAAGTGTTTTGCTCTTGTTTGTACTAGGTTTTGTAATCATCAATGCGCAAACAATTTTCTCAAGGTTAGAGAAGAAGACGGTAGCTCTTGGAGAGGTCAATACATATACAGTAAGGATTACTAATTTGTCTGGAAAGATGGTAACTGCTGCTCCTAAAAATGAATTGCTCCCTTTTCATTTTGAAGAATCAAGTGACAGCATTAGTCTTGATAAAAACGATTACGAAAGGAAAATCAATTTTGCGGTTTTTGAAGAGGGGAAATTTACCATTCCGTCTTTTGAATTTAATGTAGGTGGAGAAATTTTATTCACCATTCCTTATGAATTGGAAGTGGTTAATAACGCTCAAAAAGGAGAGGAGATTTCTGATATCATGGGTAACAAAAAGTCTCAACTTCATTTGATTGATTATTGGGAATTGTACAAATGGTATGTATTGGCATTTTTAGCATTAATTGCTATTATCTTTTTGGTGATTGTGTTTAGCAAATATGCAAGAAGGAAAAACAGCAGTCCTGTTAAAATGACCAACCTAACCCTGAAAGCGTTAGATGCTTTGGAAAAGAAAAAGTATATGGAATCGGGTAATTATCGATCTTTCTATGTAGAGTTAATCGATATTACTAGAAATTTTATCACGCAACAATATCGCATTCCTGCCGATGTACTTTTGACGGATGATTTGATTTCTGTGATGAAGAAAACCAATTCTATTTCTCCACAGAACGAAAAAATTATTGAAGAAGTATTTTTGAGAGGTGATAATGTGAAATTTGCGAAAATTTTCCCATCTCAAGACGTCATGCAAAAAGACTTTATAGATATTCGAGATTTTGTAAAACGGGCATCCAAAGATTTGGAGATAGAAAGCTTAAGAACGGGAGTGTAGTATGAGGATAGATTTTTTGAGTTTCGAATGGTATAGTCCGTGGTTTTTATTGTTATTTCAGCTTTTTATTCCTTTAATTATCATTGATATTAGGAAGAAAAAGAGAATAGGAATTGCAGTACCCACAATTTCTGGGATGACGGAAGATCGCAACATTCTTTTTGTCATGTTTCTTCTGAAAATTTCCAAGTACGTTATCCTTTCTTCCCTCATTATTGCTTTGGCACGACCACGAACATTTACCATTGCAGAGAACCGAGATGATACCAAAGGAATAGATATTATGTTGTCGGTGGATGTTTCTTTGAGTATGTTGGCGAAGGATTTGGAGCCTGACCGTTTGTCGGCTTTACGTGGAATTGCGAAAAAATTTGTTAGTCAAAGGACTAACGACCGTATTGGATTAGTAACCTATTCTGGTGAGGCTTTTACGAAGGTCCCGGTGACGTCGGACCATCAAGTTGTTTTGGACGAATTATCCAATCTTAACCCTGTTGAGTTACAACCTGGGACTGCTATTGGAGAAGGTCTATCGGTTGCTGTTAATCACTTGAAGGATAGCAAAGCAAAAAGTAAGATTATTATCTTGATGACTGATGGAGTTAATACGATTGAGAATGCAATGTCTCCACAATTAGCGGCAGAAATCGCAAAAAATAATCACATCAAAGTTTATTCGATAGGATTGGGAACCAACGGCTATGCATTGATGCCAACGCAGACTGATATTTTTGGTGATTTGGTTTTCAATCAGGTGGAAGTCAAAATTGACGAACCTACCCTTAAAGATATTGCAGAGACCACAGGAGGAAGATACTTTAGAGCGACTTCTAACGAAAGTTTACAACGAGTTTATGATGGAATTAACCAATTGGAAAAATCCAATGTTAAGTCTTCCAAATTATATAATTACGACGAGTATTTTAGATTCTTTCTTTGGATTGCTTTAGCAACATTGTTGATTGACGCGGTGTTAAGATGGGTGTTATTTAAGTTTCTAAGTTAAATTTTTAGATTATAACCAATACATGAATTGGACTTTTGGAAATGGATGGTATTTATTATTGCTTTTACTTTTACCAGTATTAGTAATCATTATTGTTTCCTACAGGAGATGGAAGAGCGGGAGAAAAAATGTGTTTTCAGATGAGAAATTTCAAGCGAATCTGTTCGAAAAGAAATCTAGTTTTTCTCGATTGGTTCCAATTTTTTATTTCATTGCTTCTTTTTTTCTGATTTTGGCGATTGTTGATTTCCTTTATGGCTCAGAAGAAGTCAAAGCACAGCAGCGTATGAATAACGTAATTTTTTTGTTGGATATTTCTAACTCAATGAATGTGGAAGATGTGTCAACGAGCAGATTACAAGAAGCCAAAAATGTGATGATTAGTAGTTTGGAAAAGATGACCAATGATAGAGTAGGAATTGTCATTTTTGCGGGGGAAGCGACATCAATAATGCCTTTAACAACCGATTATACAGCAGCTAAAACATATATCGACGGAATCGAAACTCAGATGATGAAAGTGCAGGGAACTGATTTTCTACGTGCCATGGAAGAAGCGGCATATAAGTTTCGTAATGTAGAAAAAGGAGGAAGGCGAGTGGTGCTAATTAGCGATGGAGAAGATAATGAAGGGAATCAAGATGCGGCAACCAAACTAGCAAATGCAGAAGGTATTTCGGTTATTTCTGTGGGAGTTGGTTCTGAGCAGGGAGCTCCTGTTCCCGAATATATGTTTGGTCAATTAATGGGTTACAAAATGGATCGCGAAGGCGAAACGGTGATTTCCAAAAGAGAAGCCCGTGCTTTGGTTGATATCGCTCAAAATACTGGTGGTACTTACATTGATGGTAATAATCTTAATAGTGCTCCACAACAGATTGCGGATGCGCTTAGTCGGAAGAACGGAGCTTCTGTTTCAACAGTGAAATCAGAAAATGCACAACATTATTATCAAATTCCTCTGGCGATTTCTGTATTTTTCTTTTTGGTGATTTATTTGTTCAATCCAAAACGTGACTTCAATTTGTAGATTTTAGTAAAAACGTTGGTTTTTAGCCTCTTTTAACCCAAATTTAACATTTATCACCTTACTTTTTAACATATAAAGAGATATTTTTGTAAGCATGAAAAGACTTGCCTTTTTTCTTTCATTATTGTTAGTACTTTTTAGTGTAAATATGGTTTTTGCACAGAAGAGTTATGATGCTCTTTTGTATGAAGGAAATCAAGATTTTGACAAGAAAAAATATGACGATGCGGCTTCTAAGTACATGGATGCGGTAAAGAAAAATGAAAAGGATTTTGCAGGTCATTACAACCTAGGGAATTCGCTTTATAAAAGTGGAAAGTATGCAGAAGCACAGTCAGAGTTTCAGAAAGCAGAAAGACTTTCGAAATCTCCATCTGACAAAGCGGCTGCTTTGCATAATATGGGAAATGCGATGATGAAGCAGAATCAACCCGAAAAAGCAGCCGAATATTATAAAAAATCCCTAAAGCTTGATCCTTATAATGAGGCGACTCAGAAGAATTTTGGAATTGCCAAGTTAAAACAACAGCAGCAAGACAAAAATCAGAAAGATAATAAGGACGACCAAGAAAAACAGGATAAAAATCAACAGGATCAGAAAGATCAGAAGAAAGATCAAGGAGATAAGTCCAAAGACGGAGATGACGAACAAAAGAAGTCTAACCAAGACAATGGACAAGATCAAGGTCGAAGAAACAATAACAACGGAGAACCCGAAGATGAAGATAAGAATCAAAAAAGTAATTTGCCGAAGGGATTAGAAGAGGCTATCCTTAATCGCATGTCCGAAAAGGAAAAAGAAACGGCAAGACGAATTTTGAATAAAAACTCCTACTCAATGCCCGAAAGCAATGAGAAGGATTGGTGATGAAACAGTTAACTTCCATATTTTTCATTTTATTGTCCATTTCTCATTATGGACAGGTACTTTTGGACGCGCGAACCGAAGAGAAGGAGTTTCGCGTGGATCAGAATTTTACCTTTACAGTAATCATGGAGTTAAAGGGAGCTAGCATTAATCAGGAAACCCCTTTGAGATTGCCCGATTTTTCTAAATTCAATGTTGTTGGTAATGCGTCCGATAATAACGAAATTTTATTAGATGATGGTTTGGTTAGACAAGTCATTGTGCAATTTGTTCTGCAGCCAAAACAGCCAGGGAAAGTTAGACTAGGATCTGCGCTAGTTACGGTTAATGGAGTTCAGTACAAGACCGAACCTATCGATATTTTTGTGAAAGAAGCTGATCGAAAAGTGATTGGCGAGAAAAAAGTAGTCAAAGACCGCGACATGTATCTCAATTTGGAGGTAGAAAATGATGAAGTTTATAGAAACGAACCTGCTATCGCTGTTTTACGAGCTTATTCCAAAAACTATAACAATTTCAGAAGAGTAAAAGATATTCAATTTCCAGATCAGGATAATATTGATTTTACACCAATTCATCATGTAAAGCAAGAAATAGAAACATCTGCAGGACAAGTAAATTCGCAGGTGATGGCTGTTTTTTTGGTTTTTTCTGGTGAAACTGGAAATGTAGAGATAGAACCTCTTTCGGCTAATTATGTTGGTGACCCACGAAAGCTGATTTCCAACAAGGTAAAACTAAAGGTGAAAGAATTACCCGAAGAAGCGCCTGCGGGTTTCAAAAATGCTGTTGGAGATTTCAAAGTAGGGATTTCGACACCAACTGAGATCAAAGCAGAAATACAAAAACCTTTCATGGTACAGTTGAAGGTTTCTGGGAAAGGAAACTTTCAAGATGTGGTAATTCCGAAAATTTTGGAATCAGTAGATTATGATGTTTTCCAGCCTAAGATTACGGAGAGGATGAGTATTCAAGAGTCTGGTGTCACAGGAGAAATCGTTGCAGATTATGTTATTGTTCCCAAAAGAACGGGAGTTCTTAAGATTGCCACCGATCGCTTTGCGTTCTTTAATCCTGAAATTAAAAAATATGTGGATGTAGGAGCTAAGACATTAGATATTATGTCATTGACTCATGAGCAGATTTTGGATGACAGGTCAACGATGGAAAGGATTAATGAATACACCAACAATGTTCTGGAAACTGTCGATAATCCTGTCATCAAGACTGAACCATTGAAGGTTGATAAGAAGCAGAATTTCCGATGGAGAACCATTATGATTAATTTTGGGTTGTTAAGTTTGGTTGGGTTAGCGTTTTTAATATTTCCAAAATTCAAAAAAAATAAAGCTAAAATTAACAATCCTGCAAAACCTATTGTGGGAGTGGAAGAAACTGAAAACCAAATCAAAAATGAACTCAAATCTGATTTTAATGATTATGTTTCATACATGAAACATCAGATTGGTAATGATGATTTTGATGGCTTTTTCGGTACTTTCGAAGAATTGGATGCTTCCATCAGAAAACAGTATTTTGTTGGTGATGGCGAAGATTTCAAAGGAGTGGTAGAAAAGCAGTTTGGAAGCCAAATGAGCGATTCTTACCAGAACCTTACTCGTCGTGTTCATATGGAAAAATACGCTCCAATGCATCATCGTGAGACAATGGAAGAGCTTTTAGAAGCGGTGCAATCTCTTTATTCGCAGATTAGTAAATAGTCAAAAATAATTACTATTTTTGCCGAATTAATAAATTTCATCAATGGAAAATTTTTCTTGGAAGGAAGTACTAACTTGTTTTATGGTGCTTTTTGCGGTAATTGATATCATTGGTTCTATTCCAATTATTGTAAGTTTAAAACAAAAATTTGGAAAAATAGAATCAGGGAGAGCCTCAATTGTTGCTGGACTTTTGATGATTGTTTTCCTTTTTGTTGGAGATAAGATTCTTAAATTTATTGGAGTTGACGTTAACTCGTTTGCAATTGCAGGGGCATTTGTCATCTTTATCATTGCTTTAGAAATGATTTTGGGAATCCAGATTCAGCGACATGCGGAAGCTAAGTCTGCTTCGATTGTTCCGATTGCATTTCCACTAATTGCAGGAGCAGGAACTTTGACCACAACTCTTTCTTTGAAGGCCGAATTTCACGACATTAATATTATTTTTGGGATTATTCTTAATACTATTTTGGTATTTATAGTACTGAAATCTGCTAATTGGTTAGAGAAATTCATTGGAGAAGGAACCTTGAAAATTATTGAAAAAGTATTCGGAATTATTCTTTTAGCGATTGCTATTAAATTATTTACCGCTAACTTTGCGCAGTTATTTTCTACCTACGTTAATTTTTAATTTTAAATGATGCAGACTGTTTATAAAATATTTTTAGCCGTATTTATCCTTTTCATTGGAATCAACCTTTATGCTATCGATTGGAATTTGGGATTTATGCATAATGATAATACCAAATTTGTATTCTCATTAGGAGCTGGTATATTGGGTATTATAGGCGTTTTTGTGATGAATACTTGGAGCAAATTAGCGGTTAAGAAATAGACAGGTTTTTCAAAATAGCCTCTGATTTTAGTTCGGTTTCTCGCCATTCCTTTTCTGGATTGCTATCTTTAGTAATACCGCCTCCAACGAAAAGGTGAGCTTCGTTTTTATAGAATTTTCCACATCTAAGATTCACGAAAAATAGAATTTCGCTTTCTGTTTCTATTTGGGAATAGCCAGCGTAAAATTCACGAGGGTACTTTTCGAACTCGGAAATTGCCGTCTTACATAATTCCTTAGGAATACCACATACAGCTGGTGTTGGATGAAGCTCTTGGATGATTTTTTCGAGATTTTTTCTTTCGATTTTTGTCTTGAAATCCGTTCTCAAATGCTTAATGTTTCCTGAAATATGGTCGAAGGTCGCAGACTCTTTAATCCCATCTTCTAATGAATAATTTTTCAAGATTGTCCTGATGTAATCTGTAACAGGCTGTTGCTCTTCGATTTCTTTGCTAGTCCAATCTTCATCCACAGGTAGAGTTCCCGCAAGACTCATGGTCTCAAACTCGTTAGTTACTTTATTGAATTTCCCTAAAAGTTCGGAGAACGCTCCCATCCAAATCTCTCCCTCATTTTCAAATAGGTAGACAAAAGCATTAGGAAAAGTTTCACAAAGGTTTTGGAAGCTAGTGGCAAAATTGATGTGCTGGTATTCGATAATTTTTCTTCGTGAGAACACAAGTTTAGCCAAATTATTTTCCTTAATAAAGGAGATGACTTCACCTAGTTTTTGAAGGTACTCTTGTTGGCCTTCAACATGATAGGTTACATCTTGCTGTTTAGGTTTTAGATTGAATAGAAGTAGTTCTTCTGTCGAAATTTCCTCTAAATTTCCTTGAAAATGAATGGTCTTTTGATTGTCAAAAGAATAAAACGCCGCTAAAGAAACGCTAGGTTTTCCGTCCGTTTGGTATATTTTTTCTTGAAAAGGAAGTTTAAAAACTAACATTTTACAGTTTGGAATGAGGAACAATATTATTAGTCATGGTTGTATGATTAATGAGATTGCCTTTTTCGTCTCGGATTTCTATTTGGGAAACGTGCAGTGAATTTCCTTTTCTGATAAAAGTTGCTTTTCCTGTGATAACACCACTTCTAATCGCGCGCAAATGATTGGAATTGATGTTGGTCCCGACAGGCGCTACTTTTTCCATGTCGACATGGATGACCGAAAGACAAGATCCCAAAGTCTCCGCTAAAACGCAACTTGCACCACCGTGTAATATTCCATAAGGTTGATGTACTTTGGGAACCACAGGCATTGAAGCGCTGAGTGATTCGTCATCTACATCTGTAAAAACAATATCAAGGGTTTTTCCAAGGTTTTCACCAGTCCAATTGTTTAGCTTATCAAGGATTTCTTTTTTTCTGTTTTCGTCCATTTTTTTTGTTCTAAATTTCAATAAGTGTAAATGGTTTAAAGTTCTATATTAATCATCCATCATCTATCACCCATCATTCATCATCCATCATTCATCATTCATCATTCATCATTCATCATTCATCATTAGTAGATATTAGGATTCCAGTTTTCAGGAATTTTAGGATGTACATCATTTTTGATGTAATAGTCTTGGATTTCTTCCATGAGGTCCTCAAAAGATTCGCTGGCGATTTTTTCGTAGGGAATTTGATAACCCAAATAAATAATTTTTTTCTTAAAATCTCCTGCGGCCAAAACAATCGGAACTTTTGCTTCCAAAGCCATGTGATAAAACCCCTTTCTCCACTTATCTACTCTTTTGCGAGTCCCTTCTGGAGTAATAACTAGGGAAAAATCTTCCTTTTTGAACTGGTCTGCAACAAACTTTACAAGGTCATTTTTCTGACTTCTGTCGATACCGATTCCACCTAAGCCTTTTACAATGAATCCATACCAAGCTTTGGTGTGCGCATCTTTGATAATGACTTTTAGGTTTTTTCCCAGTTTCCAATAGGCGAAATTTCCCAAAATATACTCCATGTTGTGGGTGTGTGGAGCGACTACCAAAATGCATCGATCGAGATTATTGACATCTCCTTGTAGAACCACTTTCCATCCCATTAATTTGAGAGCAAGACTTCCTATCAGTTTCTTCATATTTTTCTTATAATAGATAAAAAAAGAGCATAACCATGACTGGTTATACCCTACAAATATATTGAATTATTGTTGCCCTTAAAATAAACCGGTGATGAAATCAACTATTTTCATAACCACCGCTAAAACAAATTGTACCATGGTATTGCGTTTTAATTTTTAATTTTTCTGAATCACTTTCGTAATTCGAAGTACGAAATTACATCATTTTTTTGAATTCAATGCTTAACAAATGTTAAAATTTGTTTAATTTTTCGTAGAAAGAATAAGAGAAAAGCGGTTTTTGTTGAATGTTTTTCAATTTCCGCCTTTCTACTTATCCACTCTCAATTAGTTGTTATTGATGGAAACTTCTTTTTTACCGTTCTTAATTTTGACATTGATGTCTTTAACATCTCTAAAGTCGATATCTAAAGAATCCAAAATATGGTCAGCTTCTTCTCTGGAGTACATTTTTCCATTAATTTTGATGCTGTCTCCATTGTTGCTGTTGATTTGTATAGAGTTTCTTCCATTGCGGATAGAAATTGCACTGGATGACTGTCTGTTGGTGCTATTATTGCCGTCTTCGTCTACGCCATTTTCATCAAGGTCACCACTTACATCGACGAAATCATTTAATTTGATTACTTTCATATTTTGAGGGACTACTAGTTCGTAGTCTAAGTGGTAGTCTCTAAAGCGATGTTTGTATGGATGTTTGATAAAGTTCGGAAAATTGATTCTATTACCTACGATTTCGATCGGAATATCTAAATCAAGCGGGATATTATATCCATCTGCTCTCTTTTTGACTACGAGATATGGAGTTTTGATGTCCGTTTTTCTGATGACTTCTACATAGATATTATCCTCTATGTAAACATCCTTCTTGTCTGAGTATAAGTCACTTTCATATGCTGTGAAGTTTTGAGGGATCTTCACTTCTTTAACATCAACAAAGATGCTGTCAGAGGTAGTATTGATGGCAATTTCTTCTGTGTCATTGTTTTCACCTTTGTATTGAGCTTCGATTTTTGCCATTGAGAAACCGAAATATGTTCCTAATGATATCATTATTAAAAAAATCCCACCAATAACATATCCCACATTTCTAAGTTTGGTTTTTGGCGAGATTAATTTTACCGCCAAAAGACTAAAGAAAAGGGTAACTAGTAATGAACCAAGAACCATTATAGACTTCAGAACATAGTTCATATTATTTTCTGCAAAGTAGAAGTTAAGGTTGTCCATACCTTGTATTTCTGAGTTACCTATAAAGCCAATGATAAAGAAGATCCCCATCAGACTAGAAAAGGCAAAAATGGTAAATATGATTCCGAAAAAGATCCTTATCACATCCCAAAGTCCGCTTCCAGCTTTTGTGATAATAGGCTTACTTTCTTGATAAAATTCTCCTACTTTTTGTCCAGCTTCGTTAGTGAATTGTACAATTTTATTGGATTCTTCTTTCAGGTTATCAAAATTCATCGGCTTACCTTTCATTTTCAAAAAATCGGAAGCCGTAACAGCCTTTGGGAGCACTATCCAAAGAATGAGGTAGATGAGTACTATTAGTGAAGTAGAAATTGCTGCTGTAAAAACTCCAAGTACTGCGATAGCTAACCAAATAGCTCTCATCGTAGTAATGTCCATCCCAATGTAATGAGCAAGACCAGCGCAGACTCCACCTAATTTTGCTCTTTCCGGATCACGGAATAATTGTTTTTGGCCTGATTCGGTTTTATTGGAGCTCTTCTTTCTATCAGTGATATTTTCAGAATAATAGGCTTCTTCTTGTTCCTCGATGATTTCTGGTTTACCAATTTGTGCGATTACCTTTTCTACATCGGTGTCATTGATAACTTCTCTTCTTCCTAATGTATCTCGGAAGATTTCAACCATTCGGATTTCTATATCGTGCATGACTTCTTCTGCTTCGTTCTTATCCAAAGACTTTCTAAGAGCAGCAAGATAGTCGCTCAGTTTGATATAAGCGTGTTCCTCAATCATGAAAGAGAAACCAGCGAGTCCTATAGAGAGTGTTTTATTCATAGTTATGGATTTTAATGATTTTTGGTGATATGGTTTACAGATTCGGTCAGCTCAAACCATGTGTTTTGTAATTCGTTTAAGAAAAGTTTACCTTTTTCTGTGATTTGATAGTATTTTCTTGGTGGTCCTCCAGTCGATTCTTCCCATCTATAGGTAAGAAACTCTGCGTTTTTTAGTCTTGTCAAAAGGGGGTAGAGTGTTCCTTCTACCACGTCCAGCTTTCCTTTTTTTAGTTCTTCAATCAAATCCGAAACGTACATTTCTCTCTGATTAATCAAACTCAAAATGCAGAACTCCAGAATGCCTTTGCGCATTTGCGCTTTTGTATTTTCTGTATTCATTGATTTTATAAGCTATTAGTGTGTTGATTTTACGATGTTCAAAGTTTAACCTTTAACTTTACATTACAAAGATATGTAATAAAAACAGTATTATGCAATACAAAGTAGTAAAATATTTTAAAGTTTTGGTTTATATAATTGAAAATCAGATTGATAAATTTTAAATAAGATTTTTAGGTAGATTTTTCACAAGGTATGGATGTTTTAATTTTGACCTTTAATGCTGAAAAACAGAGTTTTTATCCACAAAACTTTCAGATTTTTTCTTAAATAATTATATTTGTTGATTAGCGCAAAAGATAGAAGTAGAAATATATGAGTCAGAATAATCCGGTGAATTATACCGAAGAAAATATACGGACGCTTGATTGGCAAGAGCATATTCGTCAGAGACCAGGGATGTACATCGGGAAGTTGGGCGACGGTTCTTCTGCCGACGACGGAATCTACATCTTACTGAAGGAGATTATCGACAACTCGATTGACGAATTTGTGATGAAATCGGGCAAGAGAATCGAAATCAAAATTGACGAAGGAAAGGCTTATATCAGAGATTTTGGGCGAGGAATTCCGCTAGGAAAGGTTGTTGATGCAGTTTCTAAAATGAATACTGGTGGTAAATACGATAGCAAAGCCTTCAAAAAGTCGGTGGGTCTTAATGGAGTTGGTACCAAAGCGGTGAACGCACTTTCGGATTATTTCAAAGTAAGGTCTTTCCGAGAAGGCAAAATGAAGGTTGCAGAGTTCTCAAAGGGAATTATCACTCAAGACCATACGGAGACAGATACCAGCGATCGCAACGGGACAGAAATTACCTTTATCCCAGATCACGAAATATTTCAAAATTTTAAATTCAGAAGGGAGTATATCGAGAGAATGCTCCGCAATTATGTTTATCTTAATCCTGGATTGAAAATTATCTTCAATGGAGAAACTTTTTATTCGGAGAACGGGTTGAAGGATTTGCTTCATGAAGAAATTGAGGGCGAAATCTTGTATCCAGTCATTCACCTTAAAGAGGAAGATATTGAGGTTGCGATTACGCACTCCGATAAGTCTCAGTCAGAAACTTATTTTTCTTTTGTTAATGGACAAAATACAACTCAAGGAGGAACGCATTTAGCGGCGTTTCGTGAAGCTTATGTCAAAACGATCCGAGAGTTTTATAATAAAAACTTTGAAGCAGCGGACGTCAGAAAGTCTATCATTGCTGCGGTTTCCATCAAAGTAATCGAACCTGTTTTTGAATCTCAGACCAAAACCAAATTGGGGTCAAATGAAATGGGACCAGGCTTGGAAACAGTGAGGACCTTCATTCTAAACTTTTTGAAGAAGCATTTTGATAATTATCTTCATAAGAATCAAGAAACGGCAGATGCGATTCAGAAGAAGATTATGACTTCTGAAAAGGAACGAAAAGAGCTTTCTGGAATTCAGAAACTAGCAAGGGAAAGAGCGAAGAAAGTTTCGCTTCACAATAAAAAGTTGAGGGATTGCAGACAGCATTATAACGACCAAAAAGCGGAAAGAAAGTCAGAATCTCAGATATTTATTACCGAGGGAGATTCAGCTTCCGGGTCTATTACTAAATCAAGAGATGTAGAAACTCAAGCTGTATTTTCATTGCGTGGAAAACCTCTCAACTCTTATGGATTAACTAAAAGAGTGGTTTATGAGAACGAAGAATTCAACCTTTTGCAAGCTGCACTTAATATCGAAGATTCTTTAGAGGATTTAAGATACAATCAAGTAGTGATTGCAACCGACGCCGACGTGGACGGAATGCACATCAGGTTGTTGATGATTACTTTTTTTCTTCAGTTTTTTCCTGATTTGATAAGAAATGGACATTTGTACATTCTTCAGACTCCATTGTTCAGGGTGAGAAATAAGAAAGAGACCAGATATTGTTATTCCGATGAAGAAAGGATTAAAGCTTTGCAAGAGTTAGGTAAGAATCCTGAAATTACTCGATTCAAAGGTTTGGGAGAGATTTCTCCAGATGAGTTCAAACATTTTATTGGGAAAGATATTCGTTTGGAGCCAGTGGTAATTGGTAAGGATCAGACGATTGAGCAACTTTTAGAGTTTTATATGGGTAAAAATACGCCTGATAGACAGAATTTTATTCTGGAGAATCTTGTTGTGGAGGATAATAATATCGAAAAGAAAGAGAAACTCGAAGAAGTGGAATAATTAATTTGAAAATAAATATATGTCGTAAACGTTCTACGATTCAGCAAAAAACACAATAAGAAACAGATGAGACTGAGTAACCGTAATAAAACACCCATTTATAACTTTCTTGGGACAGCCTTGCTAATGATACTCACAGCAGGAATGGCTTTTTTCTTTTTTGAGAGAAAAGTACTGAAAAGGTTTGGGTATGAAGAGTATCTTTTTTTAATAATCCCTGTATTGTTAATTATTGGTTTTTATATTAGAGGGAGACAGATTTTCGAATATGACAGTGATGGAGAGGCACTTAATTTTAAAAATAGGAATGTTATTTCGTTCTTATTTGATAAGAATCTAAGTGATGAGTTTCCCAAATACAAATTGCTTAAATATGAAGTTTTGAATGGTTTTTTCTTTAAGAGATTATATATTACAATTTCCAGCAAAAAAAGCCATGCTATTATTTTAAAATATGACATTTCTTATCTCACCAAAAAGGAAATAGGTGACTTAAAATATTCCCTGAATAGGACGATAAAGAATAACAAAGAAAGAAAATTAGAGGAACATAACGATGACTGAAGAACATTCGCACGAAGGCGATTCCCTGAAGAAAGTATCAGGTCTGTACAAAGACTGGTTTTTGGATTATGCATCTTACGTAATTCTGGATAGAGCGATTCCTTCTGTTTTTGACGGTTTCAAGCCGGTACAAAGAAGAATTATGCACTCTATGCGTGAGCTGGAGGATGGTCGCTACAACAAAGTGGCTAATATTGTCGGTAATACGATGAAATATCACCCTCATGGTGACGCTTCCATTACAGATGCAATGGTGCAAATTGGGCAAAAAGAACTCTTAATTGATACTCAGGGAAACTGGGGAAATATTTATACAGGAGATTCTGCGGCGGCGGCAAGGTATATCGAAGCCAGACTTACGCCTTTTGCGCTGGAAGTTGTTTTCAACCCTAAAACCACGGAATGGTCCAAGTCTTATGATGGGAGAAATAACGAGCCAGTTGATTTACCTGTAAAGTTTCCACTTTTGTTGGCGCAAGGTGTAGAGGGGATTGGTGTAGGACTTTCAACAAAAATTTTGCCTCACAATTTCAATGAATTAATCAACGCTTCCATTGCATATTTGAAAGGAAAGAAATTTCAATTTTTCCCTGATTTTATCACTGGCGGATTTTTGGATGTTTCGGAATATAATGATGGTGAAAGAGGAGGAAAAGTAAGAGCCAGAGCTAGGATTGTTCAGCAAGATAAGACTACTTTGGTTATCACAGAGCTTCCTTTTTCCAGAAATACCACCGACCTTATTGATTCGATTTTGAAAGCCAATGATAAAGGTAAAATCAAAATCAAAAAGATCGAAGATAACACGTCCGACAAGGTAGAGATACTTATCCATTTGACCAATGATGTCTCACCTGACAAAATGATAGATGCATTGTATGCTTTTACAGATTGTCAAGTAACGATTTCTCCTAATGCATGTGTTATTGTAGGTGATAAGCCAATGTTTCTGTCAGTTTCGGAGATTCTAAGGATGAACACCGACCACACGGTTTCTTTACTGAAAAAGGAATTAGAGATCGAGTTGCACGAATTGCAGGAAAGCTGGCATTTTGCTTCCTTAGAAAGAATTTTCATCGAGAATAGAATTTACCATGATATTGAAGAAGTCAAAACTTGGGAAGATGTTCTGGTCACTATCGATGAAGGACTCAAACCTCACACCAAACACTTATTAAGAGCAGTTACCCAAGAAGATATTCTGAAGCTAACCGAAATCCGAATCAAAAGAATTTCTCGTTTCGATTTAGATAAATTCAAAGAAAATATTGCAGCTCTTGAAGGAAAAATAGAGCGGGTTAAGCATCATTTAGCACATCTGATTCCGTATGCTATTGAGTATTATCAAAATATCCAAAAGAAATACGGAAAAGACAAAGAAAGAAAAACCGAAATTAGAGTTTTTGACACCATTGATGCGACCAAAGTGGCTGTAGCTAATGAAAAATTCTATGCTAATTTTGCAGAAGGATTTATTGGGACATCGCTTAAGAAAGACGAATATCTATTCGATTGTTCGGATTTGGATGATATTATTACTTTCCGAAAAGACGGAACAATGCAGGTGGTGAAAGTAGAACAGAAAACCTTTGTTGGTAAAGATATCCTACACGTTGGGATTTGGAAGAAAAACGACAAGCGTACTGTATACAACATGATTTATAGAGAAGGTCGAGTTGGCCCATTCTATATGAAGCGTTTTTCGGTGACCTCGATTACAAGAAATACCGAATATCCTCTTGCTTCTGAGGAGAAAGGTTCAGAAGTCTTATATTTTTCGGTTAATCCTAATGGTGAAGCCGAAGTCGTCAACGTACTTTTGAAGCCTAATCCACGCATTAGGAAAAATAAGTTGGATATCGACTTTTCCGAATTAGGGATAAAAGGTCGTAACTCCAAAGGAAATTTGGTCACCAAATATCCAATCAAGAAAATTGACCTCAAAGAAGAGGGAGTTTCGACATTGGCTCCAAGAAGAATTTGGTTCGATGATGTAGTAAAAAGATTAAATGCAGATGCGCGAGGAAGTTTGCTGGGAACCTTCAAAGGAGATGATAAAATTTTGACCATCAATACCAAAGGTGAAGCAAAACTGGTTTCATTTGATCTCAGCAATCGTTTTGACGACGAATATTTGATTCTCGAAAAATGGAAGCCAGAACAAGCCATTACTTGCATCTATTTCGATGGCGAAAAGCAGATGTACTTTATCAAACGATTCTTGCTGGAAGTCACTAACAATATACAGTCCTTTATGCCTTCAGAACATGACAAATCCTTTATCGAGTTTGTTGGAACCTCTGACGGAACGAAGGCTGAAGTAATTTACGCAAAAGACAAAAAAGGAAATCAGAAAGAGAACGAGACTTACGATTTAGACGAATTTATTTCAATTAAAGGGATTAAAGCGATAGGAAATCAGTTTATCAAAGAAAAAGTAAAATCCATCAATATTACAATTCCAGAGCCAGTTGAAGAGGAAGAACCAGAAATTGAAATTGTAGATGTTGCTGATGAAGGAGATGATTTTGAAGGAAGAATAGAAAGTCTTTTTGACCAACCAGAAGAATAATCGGACATGAAGAAGTGGGGTTGGTTTTTGATGGTTTTTTTGATAGGAATAGCCATTGGTTTTGGGGTTTCCGAATATTTTTTCAAAACAATGGAAAAGGAGGAGGTATCTTCTGAAGAAAACTTTAATAATATTGAAGATTCTGTTTCGATTGTTTCAAATAGTGAGGAAGAACAAGCTATAACAGATGCTGATTCCCCAAGTGACGCAAACGAGCTTTCTGCTGAAGACCGAAAAAAATGGAAAGGTATTTATCAATTCCAATGTATTGAAGCTCAGGGAGAAGGTCCTTATTATGCGAAATTGAAAATTGATATGTCGGATTTGGAAAATGACAATGTTCACGTTTACAGATCTTATCAAGAGTTTGATAAGCCAAAAGAGGAAGGACTGTCTGTGTTTTTTGGAAGTATGGGTTGGAAAGATAAAGAGGAGAACAAAATTTCTTTTCAATATGAAGTATTACAAAAGGGAGAATTTTATAACAGTGATATGCAGTTGGATATTTTTGAAAAGGATGGCAAATACTATATCGATACCGATTTAATTGTACCAGAAGGAGCTAAGTTTCCTTTAGAAATACAGAAAGTTCAATGATGAGGTTTCAAGAACTTCAACTAAAAAAGTGGATGATGATTTCACTTTTTTTTTGTGGGCTTTTTTTTGATGGACAAGAAAAGGAGGAATATGCTGTTTCGCTCTCGATGTTTAATGGAAAGGCGACGGGAACTTTCAAAGGAAGAGAAAGCAACCACACCGAATCCTATAAAATTAGCTTGGTCAAAAAACTAAATCCCGAAGATGCAGATTGGATCGATTTTCTTAATGCAGAAAATATTTCTTTGAGTGCGGTATATTCTGATTTTGATGGAATTGTTTGGGGCTACTCCTATGGAAAGGCTTTTGGATTGGTAGGTGAAGTCGATTTTCGTTTGGTAGGGAAGAAGCGATTTCGTGTTTTCTTGATACCAGGCTTTGGACTTTCTTATGTCACCAAAACAGCTTTGACCGATAGAGAAACCCACATTTTCGGAAGTCACATTAATGGGGTTTTTAGTGCAGCAATTAAGCCTGAATACGATTTAGGGCGCGGTTTCGAAGTTTTTGGAAGTCTTGATTTTATACATTACTCTAACGGAAGTTTTAGGATTCCTAATGCGGGAATCAATATGGTTGGATTTAATCTGGGGATTAAAAAAGATTTAGCATTCAATAGTACCGAAACAGAAGTTAAAGAGGAAGAGGCAATGAAAAAAAACGGTTTCGAAGTTTCGGCTGGAGTGGGAAGAAGAGGGAAATATCGCATGAAAGAAGGGGTCTTCCGAATGGGATATTATGTTGGATATAACCGTTTTCTTAATAATGTGATTGCTGTGAGAGCTGGGTTGGATGGGAGCTATTATGACGAGACCTATGATGCCAATAATTATCAAGACACACCGTCTTATTTAGCAAATTCTTATGAGCATTTTCGTTGGGGAGCCAGTCTTGGAGCAGAACTAAAAATGGGAAAAGTTGCTTTGGCTGGTAACTTGGGAAAATATTTTTATTTCGAGGGACCTAATCCTCCCAAAATGTATTGGAATGCCTCCGTTAAATATTATATTTGTCCCAAAATTGGTTTACAAGGGACGCTCAATGCCCACAAATTTCAAGCAGATTTTGTGAATTGGGGTGTATTTGTTAGGCTTTAAAAATTAAAACAATCAACTATGAGTACAATGTTAATTCTCATATTAGTAGTAACAGGTGTAGTGACTTATATTGGAGAAACCAATCCGAGGTTTAAACAAAAATACATGTTTAATGTTAGCGCTATTCTTCAAAATAATGAATATGTAAGGTTGCTTTCGTCAGGTTTTTTACATGGCGATTGGATGCATTTTTTCATGAATATGTTAACGCTGTTTTTCTTTTCAAATACTGTAATTTATGGTGCACTAACTGAGTTCGGCCTCGTTCAGGGATTTGGAGAGATAGGATATTTAATTATTTATCTTGGCTCTATACTTTTTGGGAATCTATTTTCACTTTACTTGTACAAAAGTCAGCCTTGGTACAGTGCTTTAGGAGCAAGTGGAGGAGTTTCCGGTATTTTGTTCGCAGCGGTAGCTTTAGCCCCGGATGCTATTTCGGTTAATTTTTTACCGGGGTATCTTTTTGGTCTATTGTATTTTGGGTACTCTGTATATGCAATGCTAAATCCAAGAGTTGGAGATAATATTGGGCATTCTGCACATTTGGGAGGTGCTTTTTTTGGTTTAGTGTATGCTGTTGCAATGCAATCTGAAACCGCAATGGAAAATGCGAAATTCCTTGGAATCATGTCTCTTCCGCTGATCTACATGGCTTATGAAGTTTTTGTGAAAAAGAGAATAGGTTAAGTTTCTAGTTGTGTGTTTATGATTTCTTGTTTTAAACTTGTAATCTTAAACCCTAAACTCAAAACCCCTAACTCATAATTCAACCGACCACCACAAATCTGTCGTTTCCAGAAATATCCTTCAACAATTGAGCGTTTTTGAAATTTTTAAATAAATCTAAAGTTTTGTCACCTAATTTTTGATTGATTTCGAGGAAAATCATTCCGTTTTCGTTGAGGTTAGTTTGTGCGAATTCTGCAATTTTTCGGTAAAATATGAGTGCGTCAGAAGTCGGTGAGAAGAGTGCTATATTGGGTTCGAAACCTTTTACAGAATCTTCGATTTCGAAATTTTCATCAATCCCGATATAGGGAGGATTTGAAATAATGATGTCAAATTTTTCTCCGAGACTTTCATTCAAAAAGTCTTTTTGAAGAAATTGGATTTTTGTTTCATGCGTTGTTGCATTTTTTTTGGCAACCTCCAAAGCAGCTTCGGAAATATCAAGAGCAAAGACTTCGGTTTGTGGGAAGTGCTTTTTCAGAATAATTGGGATGACTCCACTTCCTGTTCCAATATCAAGAATTTTTAATGTTTTAGTCATTCTGAGTAAGGAGGGATTTTGAAGCTGTCGAGATTCTTCACTATGCTTTGCATCGTTAAGAATAGCCAGTTTTTTAATTTTTTCAATCGCCAATTCGACCAGTTCTTCGGTTTCAGGACGAGGAATTAATACATGTTCGTTCACAAAGAAAGAATATCCGTAGAATTCTTCTTCGCCTAAAATCTGTTGATAAGGTCTTCCTGATTTGAGTTCGTAGAGAATTTCATCAAAAGATTCTTTGTCGCCTAACAATACATCTTGATGCGAAAATCGGCGAAACTGAAATCGGTCGAATCCAATGATTTCGTGGCAAAAAATATAAAACAAATGTGCACTTTCCGACTCGTCGTATTGGTCAGAAAGTTCTTTTTTGAAATATCGTTTGAGTTCTAATAATGTCATTTTTCTCTATTTGAAATATGGAAACCACCCCGTCAAAAAATTAAAGTAATTTTTTGACACCCCTCCAAAGGAGGGGAATTTATCTTGTGAAGACCAATTTTTGTGGAGTAGAAAGCTCGTCGTTAAGAAGGTAGTTGTCGTAATTGAAAGCACTGACTTCGTCTAACGTTTTTACATTTTTTTCGGCGCAGTATCTCGCCATGAGTCCTCTTGCATGTTTGAAGAACACCATAATGGCTTTGAGTTCACCATTTTTGTACTCTTTGAATTCGACGTCGATAATTGGTGTTTTTAGAGCCTTTCTATTGATGACTTTTGCATATTCTTCACTTGCGAGATTAAGAACAAACTCCTTTGATTTTAGTTGAGAATTAAGATATTCGGTGAGTGTTTCTGACCAATAATCGTAGAGATTTTTATTTTTTTCAAAAGAAAATTTAGAACCCATTTCCAAACGATACAACATTATTTTGTCGGAAGGTTTTAACATTCCATAAAGTCCAGAAAGCATGAAAAGGTTTTTTTGAAGGTAATCCAATTGCTCTTTTTCAAGTGATTTGGCATCTAATCCACGATAGACCTCACCTTGAAATGCGAAAATCGCCTGCGTTGAGTTCTTCGGACTTGGATTGGTTTTCCATTTTTGATTTCGATCCCAGTTTTCGTCAGCTAGCTTATCCGAAATGGACATCATTTGCTGTAAATCTTTAGGAGATTTTTCTTTCAGAAAAGATTGTATTTCTGCAGATTTTTGAACAAATTTTGGAGTAGAGCTTCTAAGAAGGTCACTTTTGAAATCTACGCCCATCAGTTTTGCTGGAGAAAGAAGTATTTTCATATTTTAAAAATTTAGGAAGGCTTTTACTGGTTGCATGTTAATTAACATCAAAGTGACAAAATCAAATAGAAAATGACAAGCGATGAGGATTTTGATGTTTCTATACTTTTCATAAAAAATAGAAAAAATGAGTCCAATAAAAAGTGGAATCAAAGTATTGGCAATGGTTCCATAAGGACTATGTAGAAATCCAAATAGCAAAGAGTTAACAATAATGGCAACCCACTTGTTGTACATCAACCTTAATCGTGGTTGTATATATCCTCGGAATAGCATTTCTTCGACTACGCCTGCGGTAAGACATGTCAGTAAGATTAAAAAAAAGTTTCTTCTCAATAAATTGAAAGTTTGCTCCAATTTTACACTGTATTCTTCCGGGATAAATTGATTTAGAATTATCTTGAGAATAATACTCCCGAAAATACAAATGAAATACAGAATTGGAACAGATAGAAGCGTGAAAGTGAGACTGTATTTTTTTTCTTCGAAAAGTAAGAATCGGCCTTTTTCGACAAATCGGGCATAGAGGAACATAAGTCCAAGTATGATCCAGAAAAAGATTCTTGTAGCGACAAAATTATTGGTGGTCAATCCTTGCTCACCCGTAATTGCAGTTAGAAAGTTTTTACCCTCAAATGACAAGAGATTGATGACAAAGATTAAGATTATCCCTATCGAGTAATTTTGGTAATTTTTGGAAGAAAGAGTCATTTATAATTCACCTTTTCCTTGTCTGATAATTTCTGGTTCACCAGATGTAAGGTCAACAATGGTAGAAGCAACATTGTCACCATAACCCGAATCAACGACCAAATCCACTAGATTTCCATATTTTTCGGCAATAAGTTCTGGGTCGGTAGAATATTCGATGATTTCGTCTTCGTCGCGAATAGATGTTGAAGCGATTGGATTTCCCAATTTTTCGACAATCAATCTAGGGATTTCATGGTCCGGAACTCTAATTCCCACTGTTTTGTGTCCCTTGTAGGCTAAAGGAAGGTTTTTATTGGCTTCCAAAATGAAGGTAAATGGACCAGGAACATGGCTCTTTAATAACCTGAAAACCGAATTGTCAATCGGTTTGGTAAAATTCGAGAGGTGACTCAAGTCGTTACAAATGATAGAAAATTGTGATTTTTCTAATTTGGTTCCTTTGAGTTTTGCCAGTTTTTCCATGGCTTTGATATTGTTGATATCACAACCCAAAGCATAGATGGTATCAGAAGGATAGACGATGAGTCCACCTTTTAGAAGAGTGCTGACCACTTCTTCAATCATTTTTTCTTGAGGATTTCCTGGATAGATTCTAAGAATTTTTGCCATATTGCTTGCGGAAATTGGTTTGACGCAAAGTTACGTTTTCGTTTTGATTTTTCCTGTATTATTGTAGGTTTTCAGTGTTATTAAATACAAAAATTTAATTTAAATTTTGACTAGATTTAATCCTATTACCCTTTCCTTCAATTCGGTTTTTTTTAAAAATATTGCCTTCTCAATTTTTTTTATAAATTGGAGGACAAGATTTTTATTAATGATACAACGTTTTTTTGGGGTAGTTACCTTTTGTTTATTGGTCTTTTCGTGTTCTTCTAATCGCTTTGTTAGTGTGGAAGGAACTCATTTTGTAAAAAATAAAAAACCTTATCACTATATCGGTGCCAATTATTGGTATGGACCGATGTTGGGCGCGGATGAGACGCAACATGAAAGGCTGAGAAAGGAATTGGACGAAATGAAAGCGAATGGGATTGTTAATCTAAGGGTTTTGGCGAGTTCCGAAGGTGGAGAGAAGGAATATACCGTAAGTCCAGCTACACAACCTCAATTGGGCGTCTATGACGAAAAATTATTGAAAGGTCTTGATGTCTTTCTTGATGAACTTCGTAAGCGAGATATGACTGCGATTGTCTATTTTTCCAACAATTGGGAGTGGAGTGGAGGAATTGGCCAGTACCTAGAATGGAATGGATATGGACTTTTTAAGATTCCTAACCTTTATCCCGAAATGTCATGGGACGAGTTTACAAAATATTTGACAGAGTTTCATTCTTGTTTGCCTTGTCGTAATCAGTACTTGAAGCATGTTGAGATGATTGTTAACCGCAAAAACACGGTGAATGGAGTTCAGTACAAAGATGATTCTGCGATTATGGCCTGGGAAATAGCTAATGAGCCAAGAAGTTTTTTCAAATCGAATGAAGCGCCATTCCTTTCGTGGACTGCGGAAGTGACTAAGAAGGTGAAAAGTTTGGATAAAAACCATTTGGTTACCACGGGTTCTGAAGGGAAGTATGGAACTGCGGTTAGCCTTAAAACTTTCGAAAAACTCCATGCAGACCCTAATATTGATTATCTTACAATTCATATATGGCCCAAAAACTGGCTTTGGTACAATAAAAATGATGAAAAAAATAGCTTAAAAGTAGCTATAGACAGCACTCAATCCTATATCGATGAGCATCTTCCTATTGCAAAGCGACTTAACAAACCTATGGTTTTGGAGGAGTTTGGGTTTCCACGCGAACAGGAGAGTTTGGACAGAACTGCCAATATAGACCTTAGAAATCAATATTATCAATATGTTTTCGAAGAGTTGTCTAGAAATATCAAAGATAACTCACCACTAACTGCAGCTAATTTTTGGGGTTACAGTGGTGTCGCTAAAAATAATCCTAAAGATGGCAAATGGGATAAAGGTGAAGATTTTACTTCTGATCCACCGCATGAACCGCAAGGTCTTAATTCCGTTTTCTCAACTGACCAATCGACTTTGAAGTTAATTAAATCGTTTAATGATAAAATAAGTAAATAAAAAGAGCTAAATTTTGCTTGCTGAAGCTATAGGTATTTTGGCTTTTAAAAAAAAGAATTTCAATAGAATCAAGATGGACTTTCTTCATCTTGATTTTTTTTATGAAAAAACTATGAAAAAAAAAAGCCCGATATAAATCGGGCTTTAAGTGGTTTCTCCAGGAATATATGCTTTCTTTCTTATTGCCTAATGATAGTACTTTTCGGAAAGGGAGATTTTCAAGGTAACCGAATATTCCACCTCGTGAAATACAACAATTTTGCTCAAATCTTAGTGATACAAATATAAGAAATTCCACTAACCTATCCAATAAATGACAAGGTTAATCTCTAATTATTTCCTTTACTTTTTCCTCATCAATTCCTGCGTAATTACAGAACTCTTCAATGGTAATAAATTGATGATCTTCTTTGCCCAACTTTAACCTAATCCGTTGAATGAGGTCACGAGAGAAGCGTTCACTCTTTCCTGTGATTCGGGCAATATCTTTTGGGTAAATGCAAAGGCGTTGAGGTCTTGTTTTCATGCTGTATCTATGCTTTAGCTGTACTTTTAGGTAAGTTGTGGCATATTGTGTTACAAAAATAAAAATAATGCTTTTTATCAGTCAATGGAAAAGAGTTTCATTTTTGGCTAAATAGGTGTTGAACGGCTTTGTAATGGTGCTTTTTTCATTGGTTATTTGAAATTTTGCCTTGTGAATTCACCAAGGTTTGAGAGAATGAACCTTAATCATTCTGAAAGTAATTTTAAAAATTTAAAGAAATGGCAAGACAAAAAAGTATTATTAAGTTAGACGGTACCATTGGCGGAATAACTTTCTATAAATCTCAAGATGGTTATTTGGCTAGAGAAAAAGGTGGTGTATCAGCTGAGAGAATTAAAAATGATCCTGCTTTCCAAAGGACTCGTGAAAATGGTTCTGAATTTGGAAGAGCTGGAAAATCTGGAAAAGTTCTTAGAAATTCAATTAGAGCTTTGCTCCAAAATTCATCTGATGGTAGAATGGTAAGTCGATTAACCCAGAAGATGGTCCAGGTTATTCAAATGGATTCTACCAATCCAAGAGGACAAAGAAACGTAATTGATGGCGAGGCGGAATTACTTTTGGGGTTTGATTTTAACATCAACGGAAAGTTAGGAAACACGCTTTATACTCCCGTAACTTCCACTTTAGACCGTGTTTCAGGTGATGCAAAAGTCGATTTTGAATCTTTTGTTCCGAGTGTGGATATTGCTGCTCCTGGTGGAACAACTCATTTCAAATTGGTAGCTGCAGGAATGGAAATCGATTTCGAAAATGAAACTTTCAGCACCTCATCTTCAGAAAGTGCCATCTTGGCTTGGGATACCACGCCAACGGCGGTAATTAGTTTGGATAATCCTTTAACCGAAAATTCTACACATCCTTTGTTTTTGGTGTTAGGTGTGGAATTTTTTCAGGAAGTCAACGGCGAAAAATATCCATTGAAAAACGGAGCTTTCAACGCTTTGCAAATTATTAAAGTCGTTGGACTGTAATGAAATTGGAGCTTTTACGCCACTATCATTCCAACGGAACAAACGGGGAACTTTTCTTTATTGGTTTAAAGCTTTGCAATACCATAGAATTGCCTTGGAAAGACAACCAAAGAAGAGTTTCCTGTATTCCTGAAGGAATGTACAGATTGAGAAAAAGATACAGCCGCAAATTCAAATGGCACTTGGAAATTGATAACGTTAAAAACAGAGATCTGATTCTGTTTCATCCTGCCAATAATGCTTTGAAAGAATTGAACGGCTGTATTGCTCCAGTAAGTGAACTCACTGGAGAAGGCAAAGGAATCCGTTCACGGATTGCTTTTGAACATTTGAAAAGTACCATTTATCCCTATTTGGAAAAGGGATTTGTGATTGAATTAACCATTAAAAAAGCGAAACAATGAAACAAATATTTGAAAGAATCACGTCCCCAACTCCCAATTTTTTCAAGAAAATCAGAAATATTGGACTAGCTCTAACCGCAATTAGTGCTGTTGTGGTGGCTTCGCCCGTTGCATTACCTGTTATTATGGTAAAAGTAGCGGGATATTTAGCCGTTGCAGGTGGTATTGTGGGAGCAGTGAGCCAAACCGCTGTCAAAGGTGAATAATCCCTATGAATTTTGTGGATAACTCGACAAAAGTAAGCACGGCTTTTGGCTCTTTAATTCCTATTTTTGTCAACATCCAACAGCAAGACCTTGCCGAAACTGTAGTTTTGGGAATCGTCGGTGGAATTTCCAGTTTCTTAGCAACCTTGCTTATTAAATATCTGATAAAATTTTTGAAAAATAAGTTCTCGAAATAAGTTGTGGTGACTTGGGAACAAAAAAGAGCCTCTCAGTTTTTTGAGAGGCTTTTTAGTTTGTTAAAAATTACTTTTTATTTTGTTGTTTTTTTGGAGGTTTTAAAGAGGGAGTATTGCCAGGAGTTTCTTTGTTATCCCTTTGACGTTTATCAGGTTTACCGGTTGAGTCCGCAATTCTTTTGGGTCCAGGTTTAAGTGCCATAATATTAAAATTTTGTTGATTATTTGTGATATAAATTTACAAAATAATATTTCAAAAAGTGCTATATTTTGTAATAATACTTTTGGACGAGAACTGCTCGAAGTTCGGAAAGTTGCTCCAACTGCTTGGAATATTTTTGTTCTAAATAATAAAGATTTTTGATGTTCTGCAAGATTTTTTCGTTTTCTTCCAACTTGGTAAGGCTTGGAATAATCCAATTCTGAAGGACTTTTTTGAGTTCTGAAAGGCGAAGCATCTCAATAACACTTCCGCAGAGATATGGACAGAAAAAAACATTTTTCCAGAGTGTGTAAAACGTCCAATAGAGGTTTTCTCTTTCGGACTGAGTTCTGCAGTAGAGAATAAAGCAGTTCGGGCAAGGTTCAAACAAAGGTTTTCCTGCATTGCGACCTCTTGACAAAATGAAAATTGAATTTTCAGGCGTTTCCTTTTCGGAATTGTACGTGCGTACTTTGAAATTAAGCATAATTTGGGTTTTAAAAATTGATGCTCCGTCGAAATATTTCTAAAAGAAAACCAAGAAAAAAAACCGAAAAAAAAAGAAAAAAAGAAAAAAAGAAAGCCCTCTTTTTAGGGGGCGGGGCGTTCTGTCAAGGTTTTTTGGAAAAATTTTTTTTACTGAATACTCAATTGTATTATCTGTAAATGAATTGGAATAAAGGTTTCAGAATAGGCTCTAAAATTTTTTGCAAAAACACGGAGTGCTTGACCTTTACAGAACTTAGCGGTTGGCATTTGGAAGCCCCCTAACTTGCTTTGCTTTTTTTACTTTTTGTAGGTGGACTGAACTTTCAAAAGATGATAAAAAAGCGGTGGGAAGCGGTTTGGCAAGGATTGGTGAACGATGGAAAAGGCAGGGGTATATGGTAGTTGGGATTTTCTTGGGCGATATACTCCTGCGTGCGGTGACTGCATTGCAAACATAAGCTTGCGTTGTTTGGAATAAGGGAATTTGGAGAAGGTTGGAAAAGCAGAAGGGAAGAGGTGGCAAAAACGGGTAAAACACTTCGCACAAAAATGATGCTTGACGATAGATTCAAGATGTGAGACACGAGATTTGAGACAGGAAAATGAAAAGCGGTGGAAAAGACAGCGGTATAGAATGCTGAAAGAAAATGCTTTTTTTGATGATGGTTGCCGGTGTGTTGTTGTTGGCGTTTGGAAAAAGCTATTTTCTTCAGTATGAAATACGGCTGTGTGCGGTGACGAAACCTGCTGAACCAACGGAATATTTTTTTATTTGCTTGAAAATATTACTGGTGGTGAAGCTGGTGTAGGAACAGGGTTGTAACCTACTCTATCTGCATCATTTTTTGTGCACCGCTACATTGGGTGGGTGGGTTTAAAAGCGTTGGCAAGGCGTAGGCTGTGAAGGGCTATGCCCGAAACAAAGGAAAGCATTTTACATAATGCCACATTATAGGCACATTGCACTATGGCAGTTGCAGTAGCGTAGCGGAAGCAATCCCCGAAGCGGTGGCTGTGCGTATAATGTTCATTATGTAACTTGCTGTGGAAAGGCGAAGATATTTAATAATCCGGATATAAAAAATTACGCAATCTTTCTTGTTCAGCATATTTAATCGCCCAATTAATTTCTTGCTTCACTCTGTTTTTTATTGGGATTAATTCAAGTTGATTTTTACTTTTGATTATCGTATTGTATATGTTCTGCCAATCATTCTTCCTTAATTCACCAAGGTTTACATTACCATTAACTATCGTGCCACCATTGCCACGCCACCAAATTTTTGAAAAATCGTCAGCACTTGTATTGTGTTCTAAATAAAGTAGAAGGAATTTTTCAAAATCGTTTGAAAAGTAGTGTCTAATCGAACTAATAACAGAATTTACCTTATCCGTATTTCTGCAATATTTAACCATGTAATACTTTAAAAAAGATAATGCAGTGAACTTTTGCTCCTCTTTAATATTTTTAAAAAACATATCTGTACCCTCTTGACCAATACCAAAGAAACACCTGTTTTCAATCAAAGCATTAAATATATTTTCAATTTCTGCATCATTATACAATTCCCAAATAAATCCCAATTCATCTTTATGGCTTAAATTTCTGTATCCATTTTTATCATAAAAAAGTTCAATATATTTATAGATAAACCCTTTATCAATTTTCAGTATTTCTTTTAATCCATTTCTTTTATAATCAAAATTTTGAGGATAATTGGTATATTCAAACAAATATAACTCTTCTAGTAGTTCAATTTCAGTTATGAATTTGGTTGAGAACTCTTTAAAAAAATAATGATCTAAAATAATACGAATGCCATTTTTCTTTTTCTTAATTACGGTTTCTAAAATTATATAAGATATTTTAGAGTCTATTTTTTCAAACTTAAGAAACATATCAAAGTTAATATAGCATTGTGCATTAATGCCTTTTATCACTTGAATTACAGCACTTGTATATTCTTCATCAATAAACTCTTCAGGAAGCATTTCAAAAAAAGCTAATCTAAAGCGTAAAGCATTTATCGATTTCCACTTTTTTAAAAACTTCCAAAGCTTATCATAATGATTCTTATCCCTAACAATTAAAGGCATCGCTTTATGAGGAATAGGAAAATTACTATCAGGAAGATTCTTTAAGAAACATAAAAATAATGCAAAGCCTAATTCTTTATCTTTTTCAATATTTGCTTCTAAAATTGTATTTATCGGTTGCTGAATTTGATATGCATCATCAGATATTAAGAGACTGTTATTAATTGTATTTATGAATTTTGTAAATTCTTCAGGTGTAGAGAATGTAAAATGCTTTTTAATATCCTTTGACTTTAGTCTTTCAAAGTCAGTATGATTTTCAAAATCATAATCTGCTTTTCCTCTATGGTAGTTCCAATCAAATATTTTAAAATCATTAAATTCTTGGCTTTGAAATATTTTAAGTAAACTTCTATAACTTTTATCCTGTAGTTCCTGACCATCTAACCATTTAACAAATTCATGTACGAAGTAAATATTTTTAAAACTCTTTTTTTCCAAGATATTTTCTAAAAACGGTAAAATAAAACCTAAGTCAAAAACTAGTGCTTCCTTACTAACATCACCATAATGAGGCTTATAATCATTAATAATCATTGGGATTCTTTCGGGAAATTTATTGTATAGTAAAATAATCTGTTTCCAAATTTTCCGACGGATGATTTTAACTTTATTGGTAAGAGGAAGGGAATAGTTATAATGTACGAAGGAATTACCCTTTCTGCCAGATTTAAAAATTCTATCAATATGTGGTAAAAAACTTGATGCTAGTCCTAAGAATGCTTCAGTGTAATGCTCTAAACCTTCTTTAGTTTTACTAATCAATAAGTCTATTAACTTGCTTTGCTTTTCAAAATTATTGTTCAATTCGTCGTCATCGTCAAAACTTGCGTGTTCTTTAATCCGTCTAATTAATTCTGGAAAAGCAGTGGCTTTTTTTCTAGCATATTCAAATGCCAGTTCTAAAGCAGGAATAAAACTATCATTGGTATAACTTGTAAAAAAAGGTGTTAAATAAGGAAGAATATCATCTTTTGGATGGACAAATTCGTTGGTCTCATAGCTTGATATGTAAGCAGGAACCTTATCGCAACCTATATTCTCTATTTTATTGTAAAGGTAAGACAACGTTTCTTCTCTTTTGTAAAACCAAAACAGTTTTATAAATTTCGAAATTCTATCATCATCATTATAATAAGTATCGAAATAGCTATCAATATCTGGTTTAATTTTATCTAAAACCTCAAAATATCCAAACGTATTATTGGAATGTATTACAGTTTCTTTAAACCTGTTACTATAGTCATTAAAGTAAGAGAATAACAATACATTGAAGGACAGAATTTTTTCTTTAATAAATACTTTATAGAAAAAATAAGTGGACATTACTTGTTCAGAAATTCTAACATAGGAATCTTTAATTTCAACAAGTTCTCTATTGTGTAGCTCTTCAATCGCTTCTTGAAAGTCGATATATTCTAAATTGAAGGATACTAATAATTTTTCAATAAAATCCTTGTTGTCCCTTTCTATTGTATAAAAAAAGGAAACAATCGCAATGGATTTTAATAAAATTGGATTTTTGAACAAGTCGAAATCTTTAATAAATGTTTGAAAATAGATATCATATAAATTATAAACTCCACCCGTAAGAAACGCAACTTGTTTTTCTAAAGCAAGTTTAGAAGCCATAATTGCCAATCTTGCATTTCCATCAGAAAGCGATAAAATTTTATTTTGATATTGAACATTTTTTATTTTAAAAGAATCACTGCTGATCAGTGCTTTTATTTCTTCATCAGTAAACTTTTTAAGTGTAAGTGTTTCTAGTTCAAAATCAGTACAATGTTTTAATATTTCATCATAGGCGTAATTTCTCACTGTTAATACCAACTTCAATGTTCCTTTTCTATTTTCTTTGAATATACCTAGTATCTGAGAAAGATTTGCTATTTGTCTATTAACATCATCAATTAAGAGTATATAATTTTTATCGTGTTGCAACTGAATACGTAAATCCTCCCATATGTCAACATCTTTTCTTGCTATAACAAATGCCGTGTAATCCACATTTTCAGAAATAAAATTATTGAGAATTTCCAAACCTAATTTTGTTTTACCAACGCCTGCAGAACCCGAAATAATAAATAAATCTTTTGATTGCAAAATCTGTTGTGATATTGCTAATTCATTTTCTCTGTTAAGAAAAATATTATCTAAAGGGGTTGACAAATTTCCACCTTTATTGTTGTATTCTTCAATAAATTTAGATATTGGTAATATCTGGCCTGTTTCAAGTGGAATTCCCAAAATATCTTTTGACAATAGAGGATATTCAGAATAAATATCCAATGCGAGCTTATCTAATCCTATTAATTCAACGCGTATTCTTTTTTCCTTTGCATAAGAAAATACGGTACTTTCTTGTTCTGTAGATAATTTTGAATTATGAAATAGTAAAATTTTATCAATCTCTTTTCTGCTAATTTTAGTAACATTAGAATCAAGACATTTTTCAATATCTTCTATAAGTTTCTTTGCAACATCATCTGATTTTGTTGTAAACTCAACATATCGAAGTTCTCCTGTTGCAGTTCTGTAAAAAGTATCAGGTGTTCCTTTAATCGTTTTTTGTTTACCAAATTGACTTCCAACTCTACTTAAACTTAAAATATTCTTTTCTCTTAAATTCAAATAAGCATCACATAATGTTTGAAAAGTAGAGCTGTCAATGCCAAAAATTTGCTGTTCTATTAGCTTTAAACGACCTGTAATCATAACATCTTATTAACCAATTTGTTTTCGTAATTCTTCTTTGCTTGGAAGTATGGATTTGTACTCTTTTGCGAAAATGGTTTTGTTGTCTTCAGGAAGTGTAAACTCAATGACCGTCTTATTTTCTTCTTTACAAAGAATAATGCCAATGGTCGAATTTTCTTCGGGAAGTTTTATTTTTCTATCGTAATAATTGACATACATCTGCATTTGGCCAATATCCTGGTGTGTGAGCTTTCCAATTTTTAAATCAAATAAGACAAAACACTTTAGTAATCGATTGTAGAAAACCAAATCCACATAGAAACTATCGCCTTCAAATGTAAATCTTCGCTGTCTTCCTTCAAATAAGAAACCTTTCCCTAATTCCATCATAAAATGTTCTAATTTGTTGATGATTTCTGTTTCTAAATCGGATTCAGTATAACGATTGTCTTCCTTTAAATCTAAAAACTCCAGAACATAATGGCTTTTTAGTACATCTGTTGGTTTTTCAATAATCTGACCTTTTTCGGCTAAGTTTTTTACTGCTTTTTTATCTTTGCTTAAAGCCAATCTTTCATAAAGTGAAGTGTTATATTGTCTATTAAGTTCCCGAACACTCCAGTTATTTTGAGTAGCTTCTATTTCGTAAAAATTTCGTTCATCATCATTCTGAATTTTCATCAATTGGATATAATGTGACCAAGATAATGTGAAAGGAATTTGAAATTCCCCAGTCGCTAACTGAGAATTTTGAGAAATACGAGACGGTGTTGCGTAATTTTGAAATACTTCAGAAATCCCAAACGGTGTTTGGGATTTTTCCAATTTCCCAAACACTGTCTGGGAAATTCTATTTTGAAAAGTCAAATAAAAATTTCTAAAATATTCCAGATTCGAAGTAGAATAGCCCCGTCCAAATTCTTTTGTCAATTGCGAACTCAGATTTATAAGGGTTTCTTTGGCATAATCTGCACGTTCTTTCCCGTTTTGTTCATCTTCAACAATCATTCTTCCAATCTCGAAATTTGTCAACAACATTGTTGTATTGATATTTCGAACCAAATTGGATTTTGCCTTTTCAATAAGGTACTTAACCGACTGAAAAAGTGTATTTTGTCGCGTTTTGTTCATAAATACAAAGATAAATAATATATGGATTGATTAAAAATACAATAAAGGAGCGACGAATCCCAAATATTGTGAAGCAATATGCAGAGTGAGGAAGCAACGATTTGTATTTTTAGTCATTGAAATATCATTAAAAATTCGAAGTAAGTCCGTATCAACTCCGTTTGTCGTATGAGTTTTCATCATATCCAAATAGATTGAACATTTCCCTCATCCTGGAGCGGAGACGGTTTCCGTAAATGGATTCTATTTCACCGGCCGTTAAATTGGTTGTAATGTGCGTGATGATTCCTTTTTCTTTGAATAATTCGTAACGAGTGAGCAGAATTTCTGCCATAACATTACAGTCGTTTCCGAAGTATTTTGAGGTGGTTTCTGTACCTAAGTCGTCAAAACACAACATTCGTGGTATTCTGGTGTCGTGACTCAAATTACCTCGAGAATATTTCTCTAAAACTTCGTAACCGGATTGCATAAATTCTGAAACGATTTGTCGAGTAGAAACCACACCAAAAGATTTTCTTTTTGATGGTAGTTTTCTCATCAACTGGAGTAGTGTCGTTTTTCCACATCCGATAGGACCACTCAGAAGAATTCCTTTGTTAAGGTCGATATTCATTTCGTTTGCTACTAATTCATCTTCGAGAAACCAAGCCAAAATACCGAAAATAATTCCACGTTCATTTTCCGGAATATGAAAGCTTTTACCCAAAAATTGTTTGCCAATTTTGATGAGGTAAGCCACGACTTCCTTGTAATCGTAGGACATATGGATTTCTTTGGTTGGGAGTTGCATTTGTGGTGATGATATATTGGGATTGCTTCGTCATTCTTCCTCGCAATGACTACAGTTTTTCCTGGTATGATTTGTTGGTGGTAGCGTTGAGGTGGTCCGGTTTTGTAGTAACGGTTTGCTTCGTCGTTCGTTCCTCTCTTCTCGCAATGACGTTGAATTTTTTGGAATTTAGTATCCAGTTTCTCGCTGCAGCTTGCCAATTTTTCATTTTGGATTTGCCACCAACGAGCCAACCGTTGCTTTCGTAATGATTGAAAAATTTTTCGGCTTCTTCTTGAGATACGTCTTTTTCGGCGAAATACATTTTGATTTCGGGAAGTTGAGGTTTTCTAAATTGAGATTCTTTACTTCGCTTTGCTTCATTTCTCGCAATGACAGTTTCTGAACTTTTCTTTTCGCGCAACTTTTCTTTTTCATAATCTTCAGATTCAAAATGTAACTCATTCATTCTTTTTGTGTTTACACTATGTATATTGTTTATAATGTTTGTATTGTTTTTAGAAGGTATCAATGCTTGTTCATTAGCTGTATTGTTTTTGATAGGGTACTGGTCTAATGCTTGTACAGAGGTTATTTGTTTTTTGGTATTCTTCTTATTCAAATTTTGAACGTCTGGATTTTCGAAATTATAAAGCATTACTAAGCTACCTTTGTACGGATTGAATGATGGCATATATTCGATATATCCAAACTCCTGCAGTTGGTTAATGCACTTGTGATAGGTTCCCAGTGCTGATATTTTACTTAACCTCATCATTTCGTTTCGGGAAATACTAATCGGATTCTGAAAGTGATTAAGATTCCAAAATTGGAACAATGCCAAGTACAAACTGATATGCGTTGGATTCAAGCGTTCATCAGCTTGGATTTTGTCATAAAAACCTGTGAGATGTCGGATGTAGTTCATTTTTTCTAATTGAGAATTGAAAAAGGATTGCTTCGTACCTCGCAATGACGATTTATTGATTGAGCATTTTTTCGATGTCTTGGTAATTGTAATACAATGTTCCGCCTACTTTGGAAAAGCGTAGCGTACCGTTAATGCGAAGATTTTGTAATGTTCCAGCAGAACATTTGAGTAAATTTCGGACTTCTGAAGAGCGAAGCCATAATTTTTGCTGTGTGGTTTTGACTTGTAACAGATTTTTAATATCTCCTAATAATTCGGTTTTGAATTCTTGAAGGTCTTCTTTAGTTAATACTTCGAGTGCCATAATTTTGGATATTTAAAATTGATGACCACAAAGTTTCTTCCTTTTTATGGTGTTTTATCACAATGTTAACCGAAGTTGTGAACAATTTTTTATAACAAAAAACTCTAAAAAGTATTTTTAAAAATGACTTTTTAGAGTTGTAAAATCAGACCAAATTGCAAAATCACAAGTTGTGAAAAAAATAATTTGAATATTCTTTGATGTATGAAAAGCTTTTTATGGTTATAGAAATAGGGATTTGATAGCAATAACCAACTTTGTTTTTGCGGACATAAGTTTTTTTGAAGTTCTTCTTATTTTCATTTACCAATTCAATTGCTATAAAATATGGTTCAACATCTGTGTTTTCCAATTCCGATCGGTCATATACTGCCAATAAAATTGGAGTTTTTGTAAACTTTTGCATATTGAGGTGTCTTTCTAAATCTTCGCATTTGAAATAAAAGAAATTCTCTCCCTTATCTTTATAAAAATTTCTGCACTTGACTTCAATTTCGAGATTTCCGTAGTTTCTAATCAAAAAGTCACCTCTTTTAATCGGAATATATTTTTTCTCTAGCAAATATTGCTTAAAACTGTTAGCATCTTGGCTTAAGTCCTCAACGATTAACTCGTGTAATTTTGCTTGTTCTTTAAAAATTCTCTGAGCCTTCAATCCTGCCCTAAACCAGTCTTCACTGTAATACTTGAATTTATCAGAATCGCCAATTCTGACTGGACTCCAACTCTCTTCACCCTGATAAATAATAGTGTCTTCCTTTATGAATTCAATGTCAGCAAGTTCGCTTTCATGCTGAACATACAAATGTTGTAACTGATTATTCTCTAAATTAACAATGTGATAGCCCATATTTTTTAATTATAATTTCTTAAACACCTCGAGTCATATGCAAAGCGTATGACAACCCCACGAAACAGGGGAATTAATTTTCGTCCGCATCATCCATTCTTTTGTTTAGTGTTTGAGTGAGTGCATCTAAGAATTTGGTTTTGGATGCTTTACGGATTCGGATTTCTAAAAATACTCGATGGAATTGTCCTAAATCGACATTGAATAATTTTTCAAAATTTTCGGCTATTTCTTTTAGCTCTAACGCTCCGTTATTGAAAACACCTTCAGCGTGTAAGGCATACAATAACTCAATTAATGCAACTTTTGGTGCTGTCCATTTTAGACTGGAAAATAGCATTGGCTTGTTCTCTGAGCTATGAATTTTGTACAAATTGGACAACTGATGTTCAATATACACCTGCAACTGATCATTGGCAATAATTTTGGAAACTATATAATCGTGAGAAGTAGTAAAAGAGTGGTCGGACTCAAAAAAGTGCGTGTCTAAATTGAGCTTGATGTCATACTTTCCTCTAACAAAATAATGATTATCCAAGAAAGTGCATCCTGTACGATAGTACCTGTAAAACTCCAGATTGTTCTCAAAATAGGTCTTGAGTGTTGCCAATTGAGCTTCGTAATATTTTCGAGTAATTTTTTCTCCTCCGCTCGGCTTTTTGGTTTCCATTCGGAAAACATCATTGTGATAAATGAGCTTAGAGAGAATCCTTGGTTTGATATTTTTGAAAAAGTCAATTTCAGCTTCCGTATTTTGAAATGGATTTGCTAAAAGATATCCTTTGACTTTCTCCAAAGTTTCCAAACTTAATACCATTGCCGATTCTGAAAACACAATAGGGTTATCAATTTCCATGGACAGCTCCCGAATGTTCTCCCGAAGGGTATCAATGATATTTTCAAAATATTCCTGCACTTGGTATAATTACGATTTGAGAATTACGGATTACATGTCAAAAAACTTAAATTGTGCTATGATTTATGAATTTTGACCGATTGTTTTAGTCCTTTTTTGAGAGTTTCTTCCTAATCTTAATAAATTTCAACAAACTATCATCAATTTGTTTGTTATTTTTCAAGAAGAATATTTTGAAGTTTATTTAAAACCTCTGAATCAGCATCAGTAAAAGCGTCCGGCAAAATAAACCAAGTAGGATGACTCCTAGATGTAGGCACCCCTAAACACTCCTTAATACCCGATTTTTTATCTGGATTATCCCATTCGCGCAACCCTATATTCCATCTGATTCCTAATTTTTCTTCTCCATACCAAGTTAATTTAGCAACGCTGTATTCTCCATCATCAAAAATAACTTCAACTTTTGAAACGGCATCTCTTGGACTTAAAATTGTACTGGGATTTCTGTATCTGTAACTCATACTTATAAATTTTCTTGTAACCAATCAGCACAATTTTTATCAAAACCTAACCATGCTGCATTTCGAACTAATTCTACAACCAATAATTCATCATTACTATCAATTTTTTGACTTAGCGTGTTCCTAATATGTTCTGGAGTAAAATTTGTTTTAACAATCCACGTACTATCCAAGCAATGCCACCACAACCCTAATGATTTAATCGCATCAATTATTTCATTGTAATTCTGACCTTTAGCATTTAAGTCATATCCGATTAAAATACTTTTCATTCTTAATGATTTTTTAATTTCCTAGTTCTAATTGATTTTTTACAAGGTTATAATAATCCGCCTTTTTGCTTACTAATTCCTGATGATTGCCATGCTCTACAATTTCTCCATTTTTAAGAACGATAATTTGGTCAGCATTTTTTACCGTAGAAAGACGATGTGCCACGATAATTACCGTTTTTCCTTTGAAGAATGATTGTAAATTATCGTGAATTATTTTTTCATTTTCTGCATCTAAAGCTGAGGTGGCTTCATCAAATAAAATAAAATGGGGATTTTTGTATACCGCTCTTGCTATGAGTATTCTTTGTTTTTGACCTCCTGAAATTCCATTACCAGAAGCACCGATTTTGGTGTTTAACCCCAAAGGTAAATCTTCCACAAAAGATTTGATATTGGCGGTCGCTAATGCTTTATCGAGTTTTTCATAATCTATATTCTCATCACTTGTGGCTATGTTTCTCTCTATGGTATCGGAAAAGATAAAACCATCTTGCATTACCACTCCGCAATTTTTACGCAAGTCTGTTGGCGAAATCTCATTAATATTAAGATGATTAAACAATATATCGCCTTTTACAGGTTCGTAAAATTTAAGAAGCATTTTCATTAATGTGGTTTTACCACTTCCACTGGCACCAACAATGGCGGTTACTTTACCGTCTGGAACAAATAAATTAATATCTTTAAGTACATAAGGAGATTGTGGGCCTTCATATTGAAAAGAAACATCCTTAAAGTAAATCCCTTTTTCGATACCGTTTTGTTCTGTATATTTTTTGCTTAATAAAGGAACTTGATTTTTCTGTTCTTCTTCAGGGTGGTTTTGAACTTCATTGAGGCGGGATAAACTTAGTCTGGCATCTTGTAATGAGCGGAAAAAATTAATCAATTGACTTACTGGAGAATTCATTTGTCCGATAATGTAAGATACACTGAGTAACGCTCCCAACGTCATGTGTCCTTCTACCACAAAAGAAGCGGCGAGAAAAGTAACCACAATATTTTTGAGTTGATTGATAAAATCAAAACCAGAAAGCTGAAGCTGGTCTAACTTTAGAATACGAATATTGATTTTAAATAATTTTTGCTGAATATTTTCCCACTCTTTACGTTTAAAATCCTCAAATTGGTTGAGTTTCATTTCTGAAACTCCATTAATAATTTCGTATATGGACTCCTGATTCTCGCTTCTTTGTTGAAAACGGAAGTAGTCTAAAATTTTTCTTTTCTTCATCCAATACAGAGACCAAATAACAGATACAACCGTCAACACCATATAAACTGCTAAAATGCGGAAATCATAATACCATAACACGCCGAAGAATACCGAAAAGGTAATCATAGAAAACAACGTTAATAAGCTTTGTGATGTTAGAAAACTTTCTATCCGCTCATGGTCTTGAATGCGTTGGTTGAAATCACCCATCAATTTAGTATCAAAAAACTTAATGGGAAGTTTTAATAATTTTTTGAGAAAATCTGAGATAATTTGAATGTTAATTTTGGTACCCATTACCAACATAATCCAATTGCGGAATATCCCGAAAATAATATTACCAAAGAAAAATGCCAACTGTGCGAGAAGAATGTAGGTAATTACTGAAAGATTCTTTTTGTTAACCCCATCATCTATTAGTTTTTGGGTAAGAATGGGAAAAACCAAAGTTGTAACTGTACCAAGAAGCAACAACAAAAAGAGTTGGAACATCTGCTTTTTATAGGGTTTTAAATAATTGAGCAGATATTTGGCAGAAAGTCTTTCTTCCTGCGGAGGTGTTTGTTTATAAAATTCTTCTGTGGGTTCTAAAAATAGTGCAATGCCTTTATTACCATCTGAAAACCAAGCTTTTTCAAACTTTTCTTCCGAAAGAGAGATAAAACCGTGTCCCGGATCTGCAATTTTGTATATTGGTTTTCTATAAAAAATATTTTTTGAAATTTTATACAGCACTACAAAATGATTTTGATTCCAATGAAGAATGCAAGGCAAGAGGTCATTAGTAAAGTCTTTAGTTTCTAATTTAGCGGCAACCGTTTTAAAACCTATTTTATGGGCTGCCTCGGTTATTCCCAACAATGATACGCCTTCCCGTGTAATAAAACTTTTGTCTCGCAAATATTGCAAACCGAAGTTTTTACCATAGCAAGAAGATAGCATGGCTAAACAAGCGGGACCACAGTCCATTTGGTCATATTGAGAAAAAAACACCATTAAATTAATTCTTCATCTAAAAACATACGTAACACAACCTCTTTTTTACTGTTTTCATCAAAGTTATGCACACAGTAATCTTTATCAACATTTTCAACGATCATTTGGCTGCAGCCTCCCCCACAGATTGGTAAGATAGTACATTCTAGACATGGTTTGTTAGTCATTTTAGGAATAAGTCGTTTATTATGTTGTTCATTCCAAATTATTTCTCCTTTAGTATTTAATATACCTTCCTTATTGGCTTGATTGAAATCTCTAGCATTACACTTATAAACATCTCCATTATAATTAATGACAGCTTGATTGTTTTTGTCTGCATAACAAGAATTTCTTAGAGTGTCAGATAATAATGCACTACGATGATTGATACCTTTTTCTTTTGCATAAAATTTAAAATTATCTACCATATCTGTGAGTTCTTGTGAATTTGGTTCTTGGAAAACTTTTTGCATTGACAACGCAATATTTTTTTTTGCAGTATCTTCCAAACTCTCTAAATCATTAATAACACTTTCAAGACCAATTAAATTTTCTCTTGTATAATTTATTCGCAGTGTCACAAACATATTATTTTGAGCCAAGGCCCTAACATTTTGTATTATCTTATCATATGAACCTCTTTTTTTTGATACATATCTTACTTGATCATGTTTTTCTTTATTTCCATCAAGTGTAATTTGAAAACCAGAGATTTTATAATTATTTAATTCATTAATAATTTTATCATTAATGAGAAGTCCATTAGTAGTAATTGCTAGTTCGAGCCCTTTATTATGTTTATCAGTAATTGTTTTAGCTCCTTTAATAAGCTTTATCATTTTATCATAAAACAATAATGGCTCCCCGCCAAAGAAAGATAATACAATGTATTTTAAGTCTGGTTTATTTGTTAAAATATTATCAATTAATTTTTCTATATTTTGTATTGTTTCGTCTTTTAATTGCGACTTTTTTTCATGAGTTTCATAACAATACCAACATTTAAAATTACAATTCATAGTGGGATTAATTATGAGATGAAAATATTCATCCTGATTATCCACTGTATTGATAAGCTCCCTAACATTTTCTAATTCATTGATGTTTTTTTCTAAAAAAAAGCCATTAAGTACTAATGCTTCATAAAATTCTGGATGAACATCGTTTAATTCTTCAAAATCTACCTCAGTTCTTACCGAATTATACATATCATACAGGAACTGTTCTATTAATAAAAATTTATTAGTATATGAATTATGAAGGATAACTAAATTATCAAAATTAACTATCGTATTAAATTTACTTTTTTTCATATCGATTTATTTGTAAAATAAGGCTGCTTTCAACAAAAGCAGCCTAAATTGTTTGACTTATGAACAAGCACAAGCACAAGTGTGACCACTTGCAACATCAACATTTACATTTGTTGGATCCTTAATTGCAACATTTGCAGTAAATGTCGAAAAACCACCTTTCAGTTTTCCTGTTTGAGTTTCAGAAAGAGTTTGTACTTTTTTAGCAAGCTCTTGGAATCTTTTGTTTTGATTTTTATTTTCCATTTTGATAATTTTTTGGAAGTTAAAATTTATTTTTTTGCTTTAAAGAAAGCGATATTTAAACATGTCCTATTTATATTGCGCACTAAAAATAAGATAATGTGAAAATCATTAAAAAGTTGTAGCTGGAGCTGTATTATTATTAAGTTTCTTTTGTATTTTCAATTTTTTTCCGCTAGAAAAATCATAACTCAATCCAAATACCAGCATATTTTTGTTATCATAGATACGAGATTCTCTATTATATTCTACCAAACTTTCAGGAAGACTTTTCGTCTTATATTTTGATGGCATTCCCATCCAATACAATCCAGAAAAAAAAGTCCAATCTTTTAAGCTATATCTTACAAAGAAATTATTGGCATTTTCAGTACTTGTCAAAAAAGCACCATACAACATATTGGTTGGAAAATTAAATTGATATTGAAAATAAAACGATTTATATTCAGATGATATAATAAAATTGTTTCTAACCTGTTTATTAACAATTTCTTGATCTGATTTTGTTTTCAGTTTTGTTGTTGCGGGGACTATAAATACTTTCAAAACGAGAAGCTTGTTTCCTAAAGGCTTCAATGTTCCTGAAAACTGTAAACCCAAATCTCGTGTATATTTTGTGTTTTCATATGTTAGTCCAAATCCTTCATCTGTTGCTACAAAAAATTGGTTAAAAGCATCAGGTTTATATTCATAAAATAAAATTGTATTGAAATCAAAATATTTATTGTTGAAATTATATTGAATACTTCCATAGTAATCTTCATAATTTTTTAGGTATGGATTTCCATATTGTACTATGTTAGGTACAACTTGTATAATATTTTTACTCAAATAGGCACCGCTTGGACTGTGAATGCCATAATCGGCATAAAGTCTAATCGTTTGATTTTTTTGTAAATCATAGCTTAAAGTAATTTTTGGATTAGGTGCCCAATCGTCTTGGGTGGTTTCAGCACTTCTGTTATGAATGTTTGTAAGGCCAAATCCTAATCGATAAGAAAATTTATCTTTTTTGCCTGAATATTCACTATAAATATATTGTTCAAGATAATTAACCGAATAATTGGAAGCTCCAAGAAGATTAACCAAATCATTCTCAATATTGGTATTTGTAATTCTGTAACCGGAACTTAAATTTCCTTTTTCAAACTTGTGAACGTGAGCTATTTCACCAACAATTCCCGTCTGCTTTGCCTTCAGATTCATATCATTATTAAAAACATCGTTTCCAGTGTCAGTTATCCATTCATGATCAAACTGGCTAGATTTAGTATTGTAATAAGAGCCGATTAAATTTAAACTTAGTTCATCTTTCTTTCCTATATTTTTTGAATAATACAGATCTAAAGTAGGAGCTGTATAATTAGATCCGGAATTATGAATTGTACTATGATTTTCTGATGAAGAACCTTCCGTAAACACACTATTTCCTTTACCATGTACAAAATTAGAATTAATAAAAAAACTTAATTTGCTCTGAAAAGTATGCTTTTCAGGTATTACATTGGCATACCGCAATACAATATTTTGATTTGTATAACCAAAATGATCCTTCTGTTGTTCATCTGAACGATAATGAATATTGTTCAAATAATAATCATAAGTCTTATCTACTATACGGTCGCTATAATCTCTTAAATTGATAGAGTACTCCAAACCAAAATCATTCTTCCCTTTGGTATAACCCGCATAAGCGGAACCATTAACAAATCCTGTTGTTAAAGCAGAGGTAACATCTGCACCGTAAGAATAACCAACTTCTGGATTTCTAGTTATAATGTTGACCACCGTATCTGCACGCTGAGAATATCTTGCAGGTGGAATATCAAAATATTCTACCCGCACCACATTGTTTGGGGCAATACTTTTGATTTGGTTATCACTCGCCTCAATTCCATTAATAAGAAACAAAACCGTACCTCCTTTAATACTTGTAACTGTATTAGAAATTGGATCTAACTGAAGTTCTGGCAAAGTGGTCAACAAATCTTTTGCATATCTTGCTTTTTCCAATGCTTCTTTATCAAAAGTATAGTTGGCGTGGTCTGCAAACTGTTTTTTGCGTTGTCCCTTTAAAATTACTTCTTGAATCTCTTTAGTGTTTAATGTGTCGGTTTTCTCAATAGAGACTTTCTCAGATGCATTTTGTGCATAAGAGAAAATTCCTATAAAGAAGAATACTAAAATGTAAAATGAATGTGTGTTTCTTTTCATAACTCAATTTTGCATAAGACAGTTTGCCAAGGTCTTATGTTACGTTTACCACTTTATTTTGTCTTTAGGCGGATTTTCATCATCATTGGTCGTGTTACTTGATTTTCCTCCAGTTTTAGATTCTGATATGGTATTCGTGGTATTACTTTCTATATTTGCAGCCGCTGTTGGAATATTTCCTATTGTTGTCCATTCGTCCGCTTCTCTACAACTTGAAATTGATACCAAGACTGCTACTCCTATAATTAATGAGATAAACTTTTTCATAATGTTAATTTTTTTGATGTTTAAAGTTTATCCCGGCACCGAGATTTTTTTGTTCAGAATTCTTGGACTAAGGTATTTGGGACAGAAAAAAATTGCAACAAAAGGTGGTCGTCATACTTGAATTTAAGAACTTGGACGTCCGAATTTATAAATTTTGACGGTTGGTTTTTTGTTTTACATTGATTTTCAAATTATTACAAATAGTTTAGAATCGATATGAATAATTGCAGGTTTCCAAATTATCTCATCTATTTTGGTTAAATTTGTTAGTATCTAAACAAGAATTAGGATTAAATGCCACTAAAAAGAGCATATTTTATATTTATTTGTATTGTTTTGTTATTTTTTTATGAAAAAGCAAAGGGACAAACCGACTATGAACAGTTGAGAAATGCTTATGAAAATTTGGAAGAAAATAACGAAAAAGCGATCCCTTTTGTTGAATACTATATTACGAAAGCTAAGCAAGAAAGCAATAATCCAGAATTAGTACAAGGATTTGAAGACCTTTCATACTATTCAAAATCTAAAGTAGTAAAATTAAAATATGCCGATAGTGCCATTGTTGCAGCTCATAAAACAAATAGTAATGACAAATTATCCGAGGCATATCTATATAAAGGCAGTCTCTATTATTTTTACTTTAAGAATTATAAATCGGCTTTAAAGGAATATCTCAAAGCCTACCAATATAGTGAGAATGGCAAAGATGAATATCTGAGATACAAAGTGATTTATCAAATGGGATTGGTAAAAAGCTACTTGGGCTATTATGATGAAGCGTTGGAACATTTTAAAGAATGTATCGCCTATTTTGAGCCTAAAACCAAAGGAAGCCAGCACCCCAATGAAATCTATAATAACAGCAAAGGATACCTTAACAGCTTGCACCAATCCATCGTGTGCTATAGAAATTTAGAGCAATATAAAACGGCGAATTCTTTGGTGCAAAAGGGTTTGAATTTCACCAAAAATACCACAGAGTTTCCGCTTGAAAGGGCTTATTTTTTAAAATCTGAAGGGATTTTAGATTTTCAAAATAGGAATTACGATAAAGCTATTACCAACCTCAACGAAGCATTACCTACTTTAAAAAAGAATAATGATTTTTCTTGGGTTTCAGTAGCTGATTTTTATATTGGGAAAAGCTATCTTGGATTGGGTAAAAAAGCTAAAGCCATTCAACAATTTGAAAAGGTAGATTCTATTTTTATAAAACACCAGTTTATAACTCCGGAACTTCGGGAGAATTACGAAGAATTGATTACATATTGGAAGAGTGAACATAATCAGGAACAGGAACTCCGTTACACCAAGAGTTTAATAAAAGTGGATAGTATCATCAATAAAGATTTCACCTATCTTTCTGCAAAAATCCATAAGGATTATGATACCCAGATATTGGAAGATGCTAAGGATAGTTTGGAGAAAAAAAATGCTTGGGGATTATGGGCGATTTCTTTTTTAGCAATTTCTTTAATTGTTTTAGGGTACTTGGTTCGGCAGTACTATAAAAGAGAGAAGGAAATAAAAACCCAATACCTGAATTTGGAACAACGCCTGCAATTGCAACCTACCGTATTTGCAGCCCCAAATAATAACACTCGTGTTACATCGACAAAATCCACAATAAACGAAGACCTTTTTACAGAGTTGGACGAGAAAATAAAAAACTTTGAGAAATCGGAAGACTTTATAAAACCAAATATTAGTCTTTCCCAACTTGCAGAGGAATTCGGCTCCAATACCACTTACTTATCTCAGTATATTAATGATGCAAAAGGTGGCAACTTCAACAAGTATCTTGCTACGATTCGTATCAATTACATAACACAAAAAATGTATAATGACCAACATTTTCTGAAACTTACCATACAAGGTTTAGCCGAAAGTTGCGGTATCGGTTCTCGACAAAGTTTTTCTGACCAGTTTTTAGAGATTAACGGAATACGACCGACTGATTTTATCAAACAAAGGAAAAAGGAGTTGGAAAGTTTGAAGGAAAACTCTATATCACTTTCGAAATAGATTGTTTTTTTGGATTTAACTTCGCTTTTAACATTTGCATATCTTCACTTACTTTTGCATCCAGAATTTTGGCGTAATGCTGTGTGGTTTTTATGCTTTTATGACCTAACATTTTGCTCACACTTTCCATAGATACATTATTTGCTAATGTTACCGTAGTTGCAAAAGTATGTCTCGCGCAGTGGAAAGTCAGTTTCTTATTGATTCCGCAATTTTCAGCAATGGTTTTCAAATATTCATTTACTTTTTGATTGGTATAAACTGGTAGAAGTTTTCCCGATTGCAAAATAGCAGGATGATTTTCATATTTGGTAATGATTTGTTCAGCAATAGGGAGCAAAGGAACGTTTGATGTAGTTTTGGTTTTTTGTCGATGCGTTAAAATCCACAAACTACCGTCCACACCTTTTGAAATTTGGTCTTTTGTAAGGTTGTATATATCAATATATGCCAAACCTGTATAACAACTGAAGATAAAAATATCACGAACCAAATTCAGTCCTTTTCCAGAAAACTCTTTGTTTTTGATTGCCGTGATTTCTTCTTCATTAAGGAAATTGACATTGACCTCATTAAATCTGCCTTTGTAATAAATGACCAAATCCTTTTCAATCCAGCTATTATGATAGCAAATTTTCAGAATCTTTCCTAAATTTTTGGTATGCTTAACCGCAGAATTATTATTGATATTGACTTTTGTCCGTAAAAAATAATCAAAGTCATTTAAGAATGAGGGTTCGATTTTGTTGAGGTGTATATCAGCTTTTCGATAGAATTTCCACAGGAACTCTTTCAAATGCGCTAAACAGGTTCTGAAATTTTTAAGTGTCGCCAATGCATATTCTTTCCCGATGAGCTTTTCCATCCTGTTATTGTGATCTTGAAATATCGGTATTAAATACCGTTCTTCCTGTTTTTTGCCTGAAAGCATATTTTTAATGTCTGTAGCATCAAAAGGTTCGCCCGACATTACCAAATTATTTTCGATTTCAAGCACTTTGGATTGTAATACATCAAAATACTTATTTAAGGTTCTTGCTTCTTCAGAATTGCCTTTTAAACGATTTTGTGTGGAACTCCATTTGGAAACATCTACGTCCTTACCTGTAGAAAATTCCGCACGCTTTCCGTCAACGGTAATTCTGAGGTAAATTGGAACTTTGGAATTGGATTTTACTTTGGATTTTTTGGCATAGAATAATACCGAAACTTTCGCATTCATAGTGGTGACTTTATAGGTTAAAATTACTTTTGGTGACCTTAGCAATCAAGATGTTCAAATGCTCTACATCCTTATTGATAAGCTTTTGTGAGAAATTCGGTTACCTATAAAGTTTAAAAAAGTGTAGGTCACCGAGAAGGACACCTATTAGATTGAGAAAATTTGGATTATTTTGATACGTCCAAAAAACAAAAATCCCTTAAATACTGAGATTTAAGGGATTTTGTTTGAAATTGTTGAATTTCTCGTGGTTTCTCCAGGAATCGAACCAGGGACACACGGATTTTCAGTCCGTTGCTCTACCAACTGAGCTAAGAAACCTTTACGCTTATCTTGTTGATTAAGGTGGTGCAAAATTAGTATCTATAATTGAATCATGCAAGAAAAAACATCAAAAAAAAATCGAATTTTGCTGAATTTACTGATTTTCAGATTCGTTATTTTCTTGTTCGGTGCGATATTGCTCGCTCAACTCTTCCAAAACGGGCTTTATTGTGCTTTCTGGAAGTTCGCTGATTCTAATATACATCAATCCATCAATCGCATCATTGAAGCTTGGATCTACATTGAAGGCGATTACTTTTGCATTTTGCTTAATATATTTTTTGATCAAAACCGGAAGACGCATCTCAGGTTCTAGGTCATCAATAATCTTGTCCAGCTTGTTAAGGTCGGATTCTACCTCCTCAAAGAAGAGATTCTTGTCTCTAGCTTTCAGATTAACTTTGAATTCGTTTTTAGGATGTACATATTGTGCAACTGCGGAATCAAAATAGTGAGACCGCATGAACTCAATAATCAAAGATTTTGAGAATTCTGAAAATTTATCAGAGATACTTACTCCTCCCATCAAGAATTTGTGGTCAGGATTTCGTAGACAGACATGCACGATACCTCTCCAAAGTAAAAATAGTGGCAATGGTTTCTGCTGATATTCTGTTAGAATATAGGCACGACCCATTTCTATCACCTTTTTGAAAAATGGATGTATTTCTTGATCAAATTCAAACAAAGATGAGGTATAGAAGCCGTTAATTCCGTTTTTGGCCATTAGCTCCCTTCCTAATCCCATTCGGTATGCTCCAGCGATTTTTTGTGCATTATTATCCCATAAAAACAAGTGGTAATAATATGGATCATACTCGTCAAGGTCAAAAGGAAGGTTGCTTCCTTCGCCAACTTCTCGGAATGTGATTTCTCGCTGTCTTCCAATTTCCCTCATAACAGAAGGAATACTCTTGTAATCGGTAAAGAATATCTCATAATTACCATTCTTGAAGAGCAATTTGTCCTGCTTTCTAAGAGTTTCTATTTCTCTGTTAAGGTCATCAAGAGGGGTTTCATCGATGATGTTTTGTACAATATTTTCTTCCTTGTTCAAAGGTAATTTTAACGCAAGGTCAGGAATTTTTAATTGTTCCTGTAGAGATTTTCTTTTTTCGTAATAGGACTTCAGCATGTACACCTTTCTGCGGAGAAAATTGCTCAGCTCTTCCAAATTGTCCTGTTCTTCAATCATTTTGACGGAGACGGGTTTTCCAATTCTGATTCGGATTGGATTTTCCCGATTGTTCATCATTTCAGAAGGAAGCATCATTGTTTGCAAATCAGGATGAATCTTTGCCATTCTGTAGAAGAAGGAACTATTCTTGGCGTGGAAATACATGGGAACAATGGGAACTTTCGCTTTTTTAATAAACTTAAGTGCCGTTTTTTCCCAATCTTTATCCAATATTTCGTTGAACTCGTTATTCTTGTTAGAAACTTCTCCTGCGGGAAAAATCCCCAAACATCCTCCGTCTTGAAGGTGTTTCAACGCTTCTCGCATACCACTGCTGCTCTGATGAAGTTCTTTTCTACCTTCAAAAGGGTTAACAGCTACTACAAAGGGTTTCATGGGCTCAATTTTCTGTAAAAGAAAATTCCCCATCACTTTGAAATCTGGTCTTACTTCTGTCAAAATTTTACACATCAAAATTCCGTCAATAGCTCCTAAAGGGTGATTAGCAACCAAAATAAAGGGGCCAGTTTTTGGAATCTTGGCAAGGTCTTCTTCGAAGACGATGTATTTTAAATTTCGTTCTCTGACAAAGGAATCAAAGAAATCTTTTCCATTAAGATTTTTTAGTTTGTCGTAGAGGTGATTAACAGCATCAATTTTCGTAAAGCGCATAAGTACCCGAGCGACTGGATTCTTGAGGAATCCTAGACGATTAAGCCCAGAAGCGAGGATAAGATCTTTTTTTGAAATGAGACTCATGCAGATTTGTTTTTTGCTGTTTTCTATTGTTGAACAATTTGTAAAGTGTTCCCCGAAATTTGTTCCAAAAGTACTTTTTTGCCTTCAAAGAATTTGCTAGCATCTTTCAATTCAGTATTACGAACAGTGAAAAGACTAGCGTTTTTCATGGTTTCGGTATTGAATTGTTTGTTAAGCTCGCTTACCAATTCGTCTACTTTTCCAAATTTGTCTTCCAAACATAAAGCTAAGGAAATTGCTGAATTCTGCATCATCGAAACTTTAATATTGAATTTTGCAAGTAATTCAAAAATCAGACTGATGTGGTCCTCGGCGATGAAAGAGAAATCTCGGGTAGCAATTCTTAGAAGAGTTTGGTTTTCTTTTAAGATATAAGATTCCTGATGTTCGTTATCATCAGTGATGCTTACTTTGGTTCCTGGTTTTAGAGGCTCTACAAAAGATTTTACAAAAAATGGGATATTTTTTTGTTTCAAAGGCTGAAGTGTTTTCGGGTGGATAACACTTGCTCCATAGTAAGCCATTTCAATTGCTTCTTCGTAGGAAATATTGGATAGCAATTGTACATTTTCGAATTTTCTTGGATCTCCAGTCATTACTCCAGGAACATCTTTCCAAATAGTCATCGATTCGGCATCAAGACAATAAGCGAAAATTGCAGCTGAATAATCCGAACCTTCTCTTCCTAGAGTAACTGTAAATCCGTTTTCGTCTGATCCGATGAATCCCTGTGTTACGTAAGATTGATTTTTTGCAATTGTTGAAATCACCTCATGCGTTTTAGACCAATTAACAACGCCTTCTCTATAAGTGTTGTCCGTCTTAACATAATCTCTTGCGTCCAACCAATTATTGGTGAACTTGATTTCATTGAGATATTCGCTAAGAATCTTGGAAGAAATCATCTCGCCACAGCTTACCACTTGGTCGTAAACAAAATTATAATTAGGAGACTTGTTTCTTCTTAAAAAGGAATCAATATCATCGAAAAACAACGAAATTTCTGCAAAAACCGAATGGTTTTCATCAAATAATCCATTAGCGATATCAATGTGATTTTTTTTGATAGTTTCAATTTCGGAACGATAATCCTTCTCAGAAAAGTAATACTCAACAACTTTTTCCAAAGCGTTAGTGGTCTTTCCCATAGCGGAAACAACTAACAAACAGTTTTCAAAACCTTGGGTTTCTAAAACCAACGCTACATTTTTTACACCTTCGGCATCCTTAACAGATGCACCTCCAAATTTGAAAATTTTCATTTAATTAAAAGTAAATCAGTTTCTTATGTTTTATGGTTTGCGCTTTTGAAGCACAGAAAATAATTGTCAAAAGTATTAAAAAACTGTGAAATAACGGCAAAAAGTTGAAAACTAGGGTGAAAGTAAGGGGTGAAAAGGGATAATTTGTAATTTATCTCCTTTATTCAAAATAATTTTACGAAATTTGAGGAATACCAAAAAAAGTTTTATGTCCGATCAATCTTTACAAACATTAGGAGAATTTATTATCGAGAAACAAGATGATTTTCTGTACTCTACGGGTGAATTATCCCGATTACTTTCATCCATTAGATTGGCTTCCAAAGTAGTCAATAGGGAAGTAAATAAGGCAGGAATCGCCAACATCATCGGAAAAGTGGGAAATACTAATGTGCAAGGCGAGGATCAACAAAAACTTGATGTTTTAGCGAATGATATTTTCATTGCTGCTTTGTCCCAACGAGAAGTAGTTTGCGGGATTGCATCTGAAGAAAGTGACGATTTTATCGAAATTGTACCTAGTGATAATGGGCATTTGAGCAAATATGTGGTGTTGATTGATCCGTTAGATGGATCCTCCAATATTGATGTTAATGTGTCGGTAGGAACTATTTTCTCAATTTATAGAAGAGTCACGGAACCTGGAACACCTGTAGAACTTAAGGATTTTCTTCAGAAAGGAGTCAATCAAGCAGCAGCTGGATATGTAGTCTACGGGTCTTCGACGATGATTGTTTTTACCACGGGAAATGGGGTTAACGGTTTTACTTTGGATCCAAGTTTGGGAACTTATTATCTTTCTCATCCTAATATGACTTTCCCAGCAACAGGTAAAATTTATTCCATTAATGAAGGGAATTATATCAAGTTTCCTCAAGGAGTGAAAAATTATTTGAAATATTGTCAAATGATGGAAGGAGATCGTCCTTATACTTCGAGGTATATTGGATCACTAGTATCAGATTTCCATCGTAATATGATCAAAGGAGGAATCTATATGTACCCTTCTTATGCTAACGCGCCTAACGGTAAATTAAGACTTTTGTACGAATGTAATCCTATGGCTTTTCTTGCAGAACAAGCTGGTGGAACTGCGAGTGATGGATTTACAAGAATCCTTGAAATAGAACCTACAGAATTGCATCAGAGAGTCCCTTTCTTTTGTGGTTCCAAAGATATGGTTGCAAAAGCAGAGGAATTTATGAGAATGGATGCGGTAAAGGAATAAGTCCTTTCTAATAGTATAAAGAGGTTGAGATTTGCTGAATTTTGTTTCACCTCTAATCACTAAAATTTTAAGAAAAAAAACAAGAGATGAAGAAAATAGGGTTGCTAGCAATCTTGTTCGGTTTGGGTTGGTTAACCAATTCCTGTGATTGGGCAAAAGATAAAGCTAAAAATACAATTCATAGGAGCGGAGAAATTGTAAGTAAGACAGGTTCGGAGTTTGTAGATGGAGTAGGAGATGGAATTAATGAGAGTTTTGACAATACAGTTGTTGTCTCGGACCAGCTCAAAAAAATAGGTTTGGATGTAGGAAAAACGAAGGTCAGTAGTGCTTCTGATGGTGTCAACAATGTTGTACAAGCTTATTTGATTTTTAATAAAGATATTGATCAGAAAGTTGTTGTAAAGATATTTGATGTTGAAGGTAAAGAATATGGGAGGACTTCGGATACCATTAGAGGTAAATCTGGAGAGGCGTCTTATTTTGATTTTGTGTTTGATCCAAGAACTGATATCAAAGGAAAAGGGAAAATTATAATAGAATAGTTTTTTGATGGCTCCTAATATGTATTTTCCAGTTGCAGTCAGCTTAGTTGGACTGTTAATACTGTTTGTCAATATTTTTCTTTTTCTCAAAGAGAGGAAAGGCAAAGATATGTTATATCACATTTTGACGTTTTATTTGGTTGGGATGAGTATCGTTGAGGTGCTTTGCAACGTTATTGGATCTACTCAGCCTGGTTCTAACTTCTATTTGTCCCATTTCTATTTCATTTTTAATTTTTTGGTATTAGGTGTCTTTTTTTATCAGTTTTTTCTAAGAAATATAGTGATAAGACGTCTAATGGTAGTTATTTACATAATTGTCCTTTCCATTATCATTGGACAATACATCAATAATCCCGAATTGTTTTGGAGATTTAATCCAGTAGAAGTGGTCAGTATTTCTTTGACTTTAATTTTATTGTCTTTGTTTGGGATTTATAACGTGATAGAGGAAAAGTCGCCGCAATATTTTAATTTTTTCATTGGTCTCATCGTCTATTTTGTGCCCAGTAGTATCATTTTCCTTAGTGGAAATTTTGATTTGACGTTTATGAGCGAGCCTATTATATTGGATATTTGGATTTTTAATTCACTGGGATATATTGTTTATCAAATTTTTGTATATCGAGAATGGAGAGTATTAACAGAGAGAGCTTAAATTATATCGCTTTATTCGTCGTTGTTTTCTTGTTTTGTCTTGGAGTTGCTTTCTTTGTCTTTATATTTTACATCAGGAAGAAAATCGTTCAGAAGGAGCTGGAGAAAGCGTCTTTAGAGATGCGTCTTCGAGAAGATATGATGATGAATATTATTACCGCACAAACTCAAGAGCGAGAGCGGATTGCAAGAAACCTGCATGATGAGGTAGGATCTAATTTGGCGGCATTACTAATTAATTTGCAAGTTTTTAAGGCAAAATATTCATCAGTTCCCAATATTGCGGAAAGTTTTGATGATCTTATTAATATTAGTAAAATGACGATTGATCAAACAAGAAAGGTTAGTCATGATTTAGCTTCGCCGTTTTTTGAGAAGGGTGACCTTAATACTGCTCTTCAACAGGTTTTCAAACTCTATAATAAGACAGGGTCTATTGATATTAATGTTGACTTTGATGAGGAGATTAATAGTATAGACCGAAATCAGCAGCTGCAAGTTTTCAGAATTATTTTGGAATTAATTGCAAATTCTATTAAGCACGGAGAATCTACCGAAATCCTAATTGGAATGAAGAAGATTAAAAAAGAAGTACATTGCACCTACAGTGATAACGGAAAAGGGTTCAACCTTAATTCGAAAAAATCTCAAGTGGGAATTGGGATGAAAAATATTAAAGAAAGATTGAATTCACTTAACGCAGTCTATAGTCTTGAATCCTCTATTGGTAACGGTTTTGAGATTTATTTTAAATTTGTGCCAATTTCCAACTAATTTCTCTGGTTATGACTGCAAAATTTTATCCTTATCAACTTCAATTCAAAAATCCTAGTGGTACATCTCGCGGTATACTTCGTACTAAGGAGACTTTTATCCTTGAGATTAGCAAAGAAGGTCGAAGGGGGATCGGTGAATGTGCTTTGTTTCGAGGTTTGAGCTACGATGATACACCAAGTTATGAAAGCAAACTAGCTTGGCTTTGTGAGCATATTAATTGGGATTTTGAGGATTTAATAGTAGAGCTTTTACATTTTCCTTCGATATTATTTGGATTAGAGCAAGCGTTACTTAATTTGGAGCATGGCTCTGACCTCTACTTTCCAAGTGCGTTCACTCAAGGCGAGGCTTCAATTAAGATTAATGGATTGATTTGGATGGGAGATGTTTCATTTATGCAACAACAAATTGAAGAAAAACTCAAAAAAGGTTTTGACTGTATCAAACTGAAAATTGGTGTTGATTGGACTTCTGAAAAAGAAATTTTGAAGAACCTTCGCAAAACTTTTCCTTCAGATAAGCTGGAATTGAGAGTGGATGCTAATGGTGCTTTTTCTGCTGAAGAAGCTAAAATTGTTTTAAATGAGCTCTCTGAATTAGAAATCCATTCAATTGAGCAGCCCATTAAGGCAGGAAATCCAAAAATGGCCGAGTTATGCATGAATACTCCAACGCCAATTGCTTTAGATGAGGAATTGATTGGGGTTATACATTCTGATGAAAAGAAAAAGTTATTAGAAGTGATTAATCCACAATATATTATTTTGAAGCCTGCGTTGGTCGGTGGATTTTCTGGCTGTGACGAATGGATTACTATTGCAGAAGGCCATGGAATAGGATGGTGGATTACTTCAGCTTTGGAAAGTAATATTGGACTTAATGCCATCGCGCAATATACATTTACGAAGAAAAATCCGATGCCTCAAGGCCTTGGGACAGGTGCCCTTTTCACTAATAATTTCGATAGTCAACTTAGATTAGAAGGAGATCAGCTCAAATTTGTTGTTTAGTTTTTATAGATCAACAGTTAGTTGTATTGCAGTTCCATTATTGTTGGTGAGAATCAAGAATTCTCCACCAATATTTTTCATTCTGTTTTTCATATTTCTAAGTCCGTTTCCATTTTTTTCTTTTGGTGAAAATCCCTTTCCATCATCACAAATTTCGATAGTAAATTTGGAGTGGACTTGTGAAAATGATAATGCGATATTTTTGGCGTTACTATGCTTATAAATATTATTGAAGGACTCTTTGACACATAAGAATAGATTCCTGCGTGTCTCTGTGTTGATTTGTTTCTCTTCTATAATATTTTTGGTAATATGTAAATTAACTGACATTTTATAAGCTAGATTTTCCGCATAACTTGTTGCGTAATTTATGAAATTGAAAAGTGTATCGTTTTGCGCTTTTAAGCTCCAAATCATCTCTCTCATGGAGGAGGTCATATTTTGGGCGGTGGAGATTAACTCGTTGAGATCTTTTTCGAGTTCACTATCATTTTTTATTTTTTGTTTCATAAATTCCGCCTGAAGTTTCAGTGCAGAAATTCCTGCACCAAGATCATCATGCATATCATGAGATATTCGTTCGCGTTCCTTTTGTATGGCTTGCTGTCGTTCTAGTTCTTTTTGCAGAAGTTGATTTTGGTATTCGGATTCTGCAAGTTGCTTCTCTTTGATATGGAGCAGTTGTCTTCTGTTGTATAGTATAACAATAAGGATAATGAAGATTACAAAAAGCATCATAATCACCATCGCTAAAAGATATGCGGATTTTATGGTATCTGGAATTTCGTTCACTTCAGTAGTTGTTTTTTTTGATACTTGAGTAAGGCGATATAAAATGAAGCATAAGTTATTATGTTAACGATGAAAAACATGTTTTTCAAGAACTGTAAAAAAGTAGGGTCACTTTTATCTAGGTAATGCATTGGAGTCATGCGAAAAAGGAAAAAACATGACCACAAAATTAAAGAAGAGCTTATCCAAAAATTAGGGTCGTTAAAGATGCTTTCCTCGTTGGGTGTTTCTGTTTTCTGAAAGAACCAGAATAGTGAAATTAGAATGTAATACAAAGTGAGCGTAATACCTATCTGAGTATCAAAATTGTTTTCATAAAATCTGGTGAATATTAATATATAAAAAGTGGATGCGATGGAAAGAAGGATTGGTATTTTGTCTGATTTTTTGTTTGAAATTGAAAAAAAATAATAGCCCCAGAAAAAGATAGAAAAAATGAAATATAAGTTGTACTGTAATCCGTTTTGCGATTTTACGTCTATTAAATGATTTAGAAAAGCATATGTTTCTGAAATGGCGGTAATGACTAGATAGAACATCAAATAATTCTGAGCTTTCAATGGGAATTTTTTGCTCAGAATTATAGATTTAACACATGTTGTGAATAATATAACTCAAGCATAAGCTAAGGTCGTAAGTCACCAGCATCGTAAGCTGTCATTAAGAGTGGGTCACCGGTTACTAAATCAGTATTTACTGCAAAAGTAATTCTGTTGTTTCTAGTTGTGTCAGCTTGTTCTGCTAATAAAATCATGTTGAAGTTCAGATTACTAATTTTTAGTGAACTAGTTTGAGCTATTGAGTTCATAACGTCCAAATATTTTTGGATAGTGCTACAGGAATAAGTAACATAATTAGTTATTTTATGTGTTTTGGTTTGTATTACCTCTTGGATACCTCCTTTTTTTGTGTAGTTTCCTTGTAAACTATCAAACTCTGTTGCGTCAATGATTTTGAAAATGCCATTATCTAGAACATGTTTTTTTGAATCGATTTTCATTCCAATTAGTAAAGAATCGTTGTCATCCGCCAGATAAAAAAATTGAGCTTCGCTATTTTGGTCTGAGGAATCGATTATTTTTCTT